>JAITOZ010000140.1 GCA_031289675.1 Planctomycetaceae bacterium | reverse complement strand
GCGGGCAATTACTTTGACGAGGATGCGGTGATGACGGGTACGAGTCACTACCCTTACCCATCACCGCGGGACGTTTGGGTTCATCCTTCGACACCCGGTATGGTTGATGTTTCCACCGGCGGTTGGGGCGACGGCGTTTCTTGCGGTGCTATGTGTCCGAGCGATTTCGGCGTTTGGGGCAAACTGGGGACGATTGCCTGCGGCGAAGCAGCGAGTGTTCCGTAGTTCAGGAATTGATAATTGAAAATGGAGAATTAGAGGAAAACGGAAAATCGGTTCGGTATCGAATCGTATCCTAATTATCAATTCTCCATTATCAATTCTCAATTTATTCCGACTTTCCATTTTCCATTTTCAATTCAACACAATGAAAAAACATTGCATAACTCTCACGCTGTTATTGCTGTTCGCCGCTGCCGGTTGCGGCGAAAAGTTGCCGGACGGGATGCCGAAACCGTATCCTGTTACAATTACCATTATTCAGGACGGTAAGCCGCTTGCGGGGGCAAGTGTTGCACTCGCCCCGAAAAATGTTACTGCCGGTCAGCGTTATACGGCAGGGGCTGTAACAAACGCATCGGGACAAGCGGTGATGCAGACGCTCGGCAAGTATCACGGTGCAGTGCCGGGCGAGTACCAGATTACTGTTCTCAAGACGGAATTCGAGGTCACACCGCTTGCTGCGGCGGAGCGGGGTGCGCCGAAGGAGAATGTTGTCGGCTATTATACGATTGACGTGAGGTACGGTACGGTTTCGACTTCGCCGGAAAGCATTACGGTTGAGCAAAAGACGAACCGCAAGACCATTGATGTCGGTAAAGCAATACGCCTGTCGTCTGCCAAGGCATATAAAACCCCGAATTGACCGCAGAGGATTGGTAATAAAACGCGATACGGCAATCATCTTACGATTACCGTATCGCAACCCTCTATTACCCGCATCAATCCTTACAATATGGACAAATATGTTTTAGTTTTATTCTGGCGTTTTCTGTTTGGAATTGCCGTTCTTCGCCGGTGCGCGTTACTTTATCTTTTTCAACCATAAGAACTTCCGTGCAATCAAAAATCAAACAACGGCAGTATCATAACCTCTCAAAAGTAATGTCAATAGTAGTCATAGATTTGAAAAGGATAGGATACGAGGCAAAACAGGGAAAAATTCAAACGAAAATTAATTTCCTTCTTTTACCTATTCTATTTTTTTGCGATTGTAAAATGGGTAGCGGAATAATTTTCGACAAATCTACAGAAAGCCGCCACCTCTTCCAATTCGTCATACTCTACACCCATCGGACAGAAACTTCCGGTCTGTACGGTATGCGCTGATAAGCAACCGTTCCGATGTGACCGAGCATCAATCCGCCCTGCACCGTTTCATTATCCTTCAAACCGAGAAAATCATTAATCGCCTTCTTGCTCTCCTTCGCTTGTGCGGCGTGAATAAAATAACCCGCCCAACACGAACCCAAACGTTTCGCTGTTGCACATAAATCCAGCGTTTCCACAGCGATTGCCGCATCCATAGCAGGCCATGTCGCTGTCTCGTCCGTGTAAGCCGCAACGACACACGGCGCACCGCGAAAAAACGGGTCGCCGCCCCGTTCCCATTCGGCAACAAGCAGTGCCGACTTCGGAAGTTGCGTCTTTGCCCATTCGGCAGTCAGAGCAGCAAGTTCGAGTACCTTTTTGCGGACATTCAACGCCGCCCATTTCACTGGCAAACCGTTATGGGCGGTCGGTGCATAACGGACGACATCAAGCATCTGCTCAACCGTACCGGTCTCCACTGCTCTGTCGGAATACGAACGGATAGAGCGGCGGCTTCTCGCAAGATTGGCAATCTGTTCAAAACGGGGAACGCTGCTGTCGGCAAAAGAGACACAATCGGCTGTAGTCCGCCCGCCCGCAGTAATTGCCCCGACCGGACAGACCGAAAGACAATGCGTACAGCCGATACAAGTCTCATCGGCATAATCAGCACAAACCGGATAGTCGTTTGGTGTTTTCCGCTGAAATATACGTGCCGGACAAGCCATTATACATTGTCCGCACTTTACGCAAAGATACTTATCAATAGTGATTTTCGCCATTATCCGTTGACAACTGACCTGTGATGGTCAATAATACGTGTCTTATTGTCCTTTATTTTCGTTCCTTGTCAACTGCCTTAACTCAATCGGTCAAACGAGGTGTGCCTGCCGGACTTTGGGTTCGATGTCCGGGCTGTCAGGCAACGGTCTTCCG
This sequence comes from Planctomycetaceae bacterium, assembly GCA_031289675.1. Lineage (GTDB taxonomy): Bacteria > Planctomycetota > Planctomycetia > Pirellulales > Thermoguttaceae > WRKP01. The sequence goes on along the minus strand of JAITOZ010000140.1, from coordinate 2,498 downwards.
TAAAGAAGCCGAAAAACGGATGAATGTTTGTCCCGAATGTGAATATCACTGGTACGTTCCAGCCCGGCAGCGTATCAACCAAATCTTTGACCCCGGCACGTTCGAGGAACTTTTTACTGAATTACGAACGGCAGACCCGCTGCATTTTTTCGACAGAAAACCGTATCCCGAACGGATTAAGGCTGACCAAATTTCAACGGGCTTGCAGGAGGCAGCCGTAACAGGTATCGGTAACGTTCACGCCCGAAAAATCGCCTTCGGTATTACGGACTCGCACTTCATTATGGGCAGTATGGGGTCAGTGGTCGGCGAGAAACTGACGCGGTTAACGGAAAAAGCGGCGGCAGAAAAGTTGCCTCTGGTGATAATGTCAGGCAGCGGCGGCGGGGCAAGAATGCACGAGGGAATTCTTTCGCTGATGCAGATGGCAAAAGTATCAGCGGCGTTACAGCGGCATCATCAGTCGGGCGGTTTGTATGTTTCCGTGATGACCGACCCGACGATGGGAGGGGTGGCGGCAAGTTTTGCGATGCTCGGCGATGTCATCTTTGCCGAACCGAAGGCGTTGATTGGTTTTGCCGGACCGCGGACAATACAGGCAACACTGCGGATGGAGTTGCCGAAAGGTTTTCAAACAAGTGAATTTCTCCTTGAACACGGTTACATTGACCGGATTGTCCGCCGCAAAGAGTTGAACAGCGAAATTGCTAGAGCCGTGGACTACTGCTGCGGATAAGCCGACCTGATATTCCTGAATATACTTCTAATAACTCCCCTTTTTACCACACTCCCTTTTTTATTGCAGAGGCACAAAGGCACAGAGACTATGAACTATTTTTTCACACAAAAGGCAAAAAAACTCCGTGTCTCTGTACCTCTGCGGTTTTTAGAAATACTTTGAACGACTATTATTGAACGATGGATATTCCCCGCCCTTCCAAAACCTGTTCCGTTTCGCATCGGGAACTTTTGCCCGGCGATGAGTTTTTCTCCGTATTGACTGATGAAGACGGATTGCTGCGCCGTCTGGATATTGCTGCCGAATATTGGAACAGTCCGCCGGAAAATTGTCTCGGCTGGTGGAAAACCGCCGTGCCGGAAAACACTGCCAAAAAAGATGCAATGATACTCAATGGTGCGATACCCAACGATTCGCTGCTCAAAATTTTCGAAGAATTAACCTTCGCAGCGGAAAACGGTTATGTCCGTAGCGATGTTTGCGGCGATGTCCGCTATGTCTTAACGCTTTTGCTGCTGCGCCGCCGGCTTTTCCGTCTTGAACGGGAAGAAACCGGCGAGGATGAAAAGAAAACGATGTTCATTGTCTCGCTTCGGGATTCAACGGAGTATGCGGTTGCCGTTGTGATGCCGGACCAAGAGCGGCTCGAAGAAATACAGCGCATTTTGGAAGATATGGCAAGAGAAATGACGGAAGAAAGGACCAATTTCTAATGAACATTTCTCTTCACGCCAAACAACGTTTATTCGAGCGGTACGAAATTCTTTTTTCGCGAAAAGAAGAAAAACTTTTTTGCCGGATGATTGAGAACGGAAGAAAAGTTTTTACGTTAAAGGGCGGACGGAAGGTATGTTTTTTTCAAGGAACGTGGCTGCTTTTCTGCATTGAAGGCGATACGGTCAAGACATTTTATCCGCCGTCCGGCTTAACGGCAAGAGAAAAAACGATACTGAATAACATCGGAACGGACTCAACGTTTTTTGACAACGAATCTTTTCATAATGAAGCGGACGGTGTTCCGGCGAAGAAAAAATGTATGCGGTTTCAAGAGATTCCGCAATCGGAATTGCCGGACGACTTTCATAAGGCGGAGGAAATGCTGGAATCGGGCAGCGGACTCTAGCAGCGGAGAGGGAGTAACAAAAAGGCGGTAGGTTCAACAGCCCAATAAACGTTAATATCCTGTAAGAGCGAAGCAAAAATTGCCGGGATTGTCCGCAAGATGAAGTCGGAAACGACACCGTAACGATTGACCTGACTGCCGGTGAAATCGTACCGGACAGCAAAACCTACGATGACCTCTGGTTAGAGTCATCATCGGTAACGGACGAGAAATTCGTCCAGTATCCGGGCAGACTTTCCGTATGAAATCGTGCCTGAGAGAAACGGCACAACCGGCGAAATAGACGGATACAAACTAAAAAAATGCTGAAATGTCCGAAAACAAACACCGGATTTGTCCATAATGTCCAGTAGTAAAAGGAAATGCTATGGTAAAGTGTTGCGATAGTAGAGAAGTAATCGGTGACGAAAGTGCCGACACTCTCGTTTTCAAACATCTAACACAAGAAAATTTTTCGATGACACACGCAACCATTGTAACGAGGAACATTTTTGCCCTTCTTGTAACAGCGATTTTGTTTTGGGGCTTGACAAGTTTAGGAGTTAGATATTTACTCTAACTCTATGTATAACAATCATTTATCAAATCGTAAGATTGCATCAATAATTTGTTGCTTTTGCGAGGACTTGACAGCGA
>JAITOZ010000137.1 GCA_031289675.1 Planctomycetaceae bacterium | reverse complement strand
CCGGTACCCTTAATAGCACGGGTTCCCATTCCTTGTTTCCCCTTATTTGTCAATTAAGGGAATAAGGGGAAGAGTTTGGAGACGCATTACTATTAAGGGGTCGGAAAATGAAAATAAGGCAACACTCTCGTAATTTTTTGTTATGGTCTGCCTCCTGCTTCTGCCTGAGTGTCTTATGCAGAACTTCGAGCCGCACAATCCCGGCATTGGGTAACCGGTAAGTGATCATATCCTGACTCTGCTTGACAAAAGGTAACTTATCAGGAAAAATAAGGCAATACCAACCAAATATTTTAGAGAAACAGATGAAACAGATTGCTGCCTTACTTGCGTGTCTTGTTACGATAATCACCTGCGGCTGCCTTGAAACGGCAGCGCAGTCCGTCGAGCCGAACGATTGGGAAAATCCCCGATTGACCGGTGTCAATAACCTGCCGCCCCGCAGCAGTGCCGTCGTGCCGTTTTATAACGGTAACGAAAAAGAATGTCTGATGCTCAACGGCTATTGGAAATTCAAACTCGTCCATCGTGTTGCCGACCGTATCGCCGATTTTTTCAAGTCAGAATACGATGATTCGCAATGGCTTAATTTGCCGGTGCCGTCAAATTGGCAAGTGCCTGTCTTCATAGGAAAATTAGCCTCCGATGCCCAAAAACTCCTTGACGGCGTTGTCGATGATTATCCGATTTACGTCAATATACCGTATCCCTGGACAAAACCCTGGAACCCGCCGCATATCCCCGATGATTACAATCCGGTCGGAATGTACCGGCGGGAATTTACCCTCGAAACGGTGCAGGGAGAAACGCAGTACGTTCTGCACTTTGCCGGTGTCGAGTCGATGTTCTATGTTTGGGTCAACGGCGAAAAAATCGGAATGGGTAAAGATTCCCGAACCCCCGTCGAGTTCGACATTACGAAATACCTCAAAGCGGGGAAAAACAAAATTGCCGTCGAAGTCTTCCGCTGGTCGGACAGTTCGTATCTCGAATGTCAGGATTTCTGGCGGCTCTCCGGCATCTTCCGCGACGTGTTTATCTACACACTGCCGAAGGTTCGGATTGAAGATGTAAAATTTTTGACCGAACTGGACGCAAATTATAAAGATGCCCTGTTTCAAGCGGTCATTACCCTGAAAAATGACACATCAGAACCCGTTAATGTTGACGTTGCGCTCAAGTTACCAAGCGGTTCTGCTGCTAGTTTTCCGAAAGCAATTCCCGCAGGACAGACGATAACGACGACTATTCAAACAGCGAGGCTAAACCCGAAACAATGGTCGGCAGAAACGCCGAATCTTTGCGATGCCGAAGTCTTCATTCCCCATCAGACCGTCTATGCGAAGGTCGGTTTCCGCAAAGTCGAAATCAAGGACTCGCAACTCTTGGTCAACGGCAAGCCGGTTTTGATAAAGGGTGTCAACCGGCACGAACACGATGCCGTTACCGGTCATACGGTTTCCGTTGAGTCGATGATTAAAGACATTGAACTGATGAAGCAGCATAACATTAACACGGTGCGGACTTCGCATTATCCGAATGACCCGCGCTGGTATGCTCTGTGTGATAAATACGGTTTGTATGTTATTGACGAAGCGAACATTGAGTCGCACGGAATGGGCTACGGTAAAGAGACGCTGGCGAAGAATCCGCTGTTTAAGGAGGCGCATCTTGATCGAACGATACGAATGTACGAGCGGGATAAGAATCATCCGTCGGTCATTATTTGGTCGCTCGGCAACGAGGCGGGCGACGGTCCGAACTTTACGGCAACTTATGCCTGGCTTAAAGAACACGATACAACGCGTCCGGTGCATTATGAACGTGCCGGAGGCGGGGCGAACACGGATATTTTTTGTCCGATGTATATGAAAGTCTGGGATACGATTAAGTATGCCGAAAACAACCCCAAGAAGCCGCTGATTCAATGCGAGTATGCACACGCAATGGGCAATTCTGTCGGTGATTTATTCAAGTATTGGGATGCTGTCCGCAAATATCCGGCACTGCAAGGCGGCTGCATTTGGGATTGGGTTGACCAAGGATTGCTGGCGGATGTGCCGGGCGTGCCGGACGGCGGATTGCAGGCAAAGTCCAGACGAATCAGCGGTCCGCCCGCCGCTCGTTACCGCTCCCGTTATTACGCATTCGGCGGCGATTTCGGTCCCAAAAACGTTCCGAGCGACCAGAATTTCTGCTGTAACGGTTTGGTCTCTCCTGAACGCAAACCGCATCCGGCACTGCACGAAGTCAAATATCAGTACCAGAACATTTGGGTCGAACAGAATGAAGATAAAAAATTCGTTATTCGTAACGAAAACTTTTTCGCTCCGCTTGATTACGTTGACGGACGTTGGGAACTCGTTGCCGACGGTAAGGTTGTACATCACGGACCGATTGTGAAGTTGGACGGTATCGGACCGGGCGAGACGAAGGAGATGCTGCGTATCGAACCGCTGATAATGCCGATGATTCCTGCGGGAGCGGAGCAACTGATGAATTTTACATTTACGCTCAAAGAAGATACGGTCTGGGCACAGAAAGGACACGTTGTTGCCTGGGGACAGTTTGTGATAAAAGAGCCGGAGGCTGTTGCGGTTCCTCCTAAAACGGACTCCGCCGCCGGTTTGTTGGGAACGATAACGCCGGACTTTTGGCGTGCGCCGACGGATAATGACCGAGGCAATCGTTTTGCCAAGAACCATAGTATCTGGCGCGGTGTTCCAGACGGTGTTACGGTTGATTTCAAAAACGAAAACGGCTTTGTGGAGTTGGTATTGACCAAACCGGAGAATATGATTGACCCGCCGCGCATCGGAACGCAACTGATGCTTCCGGCAGAGTACAATCAGGTTGAGTATTACGGTCGGGGACCTGATGAAAACTATTGGGACAGAAAAGCCGGTTCGATGATTGGACGTTATCGAACGGCTGTTGAAGATATGTTTGTTGCCGATTATGTTGAACCGGGCGAAAACGGTTACCGCACCGATTGCCGCTGGGTTGCTTTTCGTAACCGCCAAGGTAAAGGCTTTTTGTTCGTGCCGGAAAAAGTAACCGCTGAAAAAGCAGCCGCTTCCGTTTCCGTTCCGGTGCTTTGTTTTGGAGCCTCGCATTATTCCAAGGCGGAATTGGAGCGGTGCGACCATCCGTACAAGATGAAGGCGGACGAGTACATTTTCGTGAACATTGATTTGGGACAGATGGGAGTCGGCGGCGATGACAGTTGGGGGGCGCAGACTCACAATGAGTTTCGGTTTAAGGCAGCGGATTACCGTTTCAAGTACCGCATTGTACCGCTCCAGGCAGGTGATGACCCGGTAAAGTCAGCGAGATAAACAGCGGCGGCGTAAAAAAACAAAAAAAAGGGGGCAGGGACTTCCGCCTCCGTTCCTTTATTTGAAACTTGCGGGGGCTGAAGTCCCCCGTCTCTTTATCATCTCCGCTCTCCGCCTGTAACCGCTTCCGGTATGTTTCTATTTTCATCAAATTTGTTACAATAGTCTCACGTTTCATCTTTTTACAGGAGAATTCAATGCAACGGCGTGATTTTTTTACAGCGGCGGCACTAGGCGGTACTTTGGCAGCGGCAGCGCAACTTCAAGGTACGGCATCCGCCGCGGACAACAAGCAAGGTCTGGCAAAACAGCGGTTTTGTAGTCAACTCGGTATCATACCGGGCAGCAACGAAGGCGAAAAACTCGCTTGGATGAAGAAGAACGGTTTTGAAGCCGTTGAAATCGGTCGGCTCGGTGATAATTATCTCGATTGGAAAAAGAGAGCCGATGATGCCGGATTGCCGATAGCGTCCCTTTGTATCGGTTCGTTCGGCAACCAGTTGACGGACGAAGACCCCGAAAAACGCAAGAAGGGTTACGGCGAACTGAAAGTCCAGATTGAACGTGCCGGTGCTGTCGGCGCACCGGTGATTGTGTATGTACCGGCAACGGGAAAACCAGACCGCCCTAACCAGCGTATCCGTGAATTGACGGTAACAATGCTCAAAGAACTCGGTCCGTTTGCGGCTCAACACAAGACGAATATCGTACTTGAACCTCTGCGGCGGAACGAGGCGTGGTTCCTGCGGCAGGTCAGCGATGCGGCTCAAATTTGCAAGGATGCCGACACGGATGGAATCGGCTGTCTCGGCGATTCGTTTCATATGGCACCCGAAGAACCTGACGACTTTGCCGCAATCGTTGCCGGTGGTGCTTATCTGAAACACATTCACCTCGGCAACCGTTCAAAGAGGCAGTTGCCCGGTTTGGATGACCACAGCCACGTGAAACTGATGCGGGGCTTGAAGTACATCGGCTATACCGGCTTCATCAGTTTTGAATGCGGTGTCGGCGGCAGCAACAACAAGGAAGTCGAGGTCCCCAAGAGCGTTGAGTACCTACGCAAGTGCTGGGAAGAAGCATAGTGTTGTACTGCTTCCGGTTTGTAAATGATATTGCACAAAGTTGTTCTTGCGGCGGACGGCGCGAGCGTCAGCAGAACACTTCCGCCAACCGCTGTTCATTATCGCTTATGACCGAACGGTTCTAACACTCTGCCGCAAACCACAAAGCCGAAGGCTGTTTTTACCTCCGGCTTTATGTTATGTACTCACTTAATTCTGCGTCTTGTAGCGGTTTGCCCGTTCCTTAAAATCGTTGCGTTTTGTTGCCGACAAGACTTTGTCCAATGCGGTATTAAACTCGTCCTTCGCTGTCCGCTTCAAGTCCAAATGATGCGCTAAATCAAGCACCGAACCGCAGACCGATTCCTGTAACTTCGCATCATCAAACGATTTTAAGACGAACCGCAGAGACTCAACCGTCCGAACCTGACCGGCACGCTGAATTATCAGTTGCTTGTCCTCGTCCCGCTGCGCCAATCCAAACACCTTTTCCAAACGTGCCGTCTGCTCCTGCAACGAAAGTTTAACGCCCAGTTGGTCGTTCGGCAGCGAAATCACCCGCGTAAAAGCCCGAATCGCCGTAATCCGGTCGCCCTCCGCCTTGCTCTTGTCTTCCGCTATTTTGAATAAATCATCGGCAACCTGCGCATTTTTCCAATTCGCTAACGCAAAAAGAGCATTAGGCAACTTTCTGATGTTGTCAAGCGTTTTCGGGTCGCTGATTCTGCCGAGCAGCGATAAAGCCGCATCCGAGTTCGCACCGCCGGGCAACGGCGGCAACTTTGCCGAAACGGAAGCAGCATCACCGCCGGAGAGACGGGCGATAATTTGTTCCGCCGTTCCTTGTTCTCCCTTGTCCTTGATTAACGCCCAGACATCAACGAAATTGCCGATGTCATTCTTCGATGACAGCGGTTCAGCGAGTTGCAGTAATTGCAGCCGGTTAGCAATCCCCTCTGCCTTTGCCCGCTCAAGCAAAACCGGACCTGTCTCTTTGTTGTACCGCTGATTCAAAATACTTGCTAACGCAACGAGCCGCCCTGCATCCTTTTCCCCTTTCATCCGGTCGAGCAATACCGCATCCGCTCCGTCATCAACCATTCGGGTCAATGCAAGAGATGCAGCACCTTTATCCTTACCGTTGATAATCTGCTCAATAAGAAACGGCACTTCGTTCACATCGCCGAGCGATGCAAGCGACAGCAAAGCGGCTTTGCGGAGGTTCGCATCATCGCTTTCAGCACCGGCAAGCGCATATTTCACGTATTGTTTCGTCCGCCCCTCAATGCGGCTGTTTTGCCGGTTCACCGCCCGCTCCGGCACACGGATACGCCGCTGACGCTGCGGTACATCCTGTAAATGCGTGTTTTCGGCACGCACCGCCAGCGCATTCAGCGCAGCGGCTTTTTGCTCATTGCTAAACGAATCATATTTCGCCATCCATTGAGCAACTTCACGCTGCGAAGCATACGCAATACCCTGCGGCAATGCCTTTTCAGCAGTATCAGCAGAGGTGAACGTTTTCAGGTTTCTGGCAGTCAGAGCATCTTTCGCATTCGTGTTATTACCCGCCTTTTTCAATGCCTGTACGGCTTCGTGTCCGGGTATGTTTGCTAATGCCCGCGCCGCTTCATCTTTAATGCGGATTTCCTTATCGTCAAGGAATTTCGCTGCGGTCGGAACAACGGACGCATCACCGGTGATACCGAGTTGACGCAGCAGCCAAACGGTCGTTTCAACCGGATTGTCTTTCGTCAGTTGGGAAGTCATCAGTTGATTAACTTCCGACCGCAGGGCGGCATTGCTGCCGATACCCTGACAAAGCGTTTGCCAAATCTGTTGGGCATCTCTTTGCTGATTCGTGTCTTTGGCGGCAAAGTTCGGCACCAGTTGGGCGAACTTGTCCGAAGTTTCGGAAGCAAAAGCCGTCCCGAAGGTAATTACCAATGCGATGAGGCATAAGAGGCAATGTTTCAGTTTCATCGTGTTCAGTTTCATTGTATTAGAGTGAATTAGGGGTTGTACGATTGTTCGTTAAGGTTATACGATGTTCGTTAAGGTTAATGGTGCGGTCAATGGTGCCGGCAGCACGGCGTTATCCGCCGTATTTGTTAAACCAGGCACGCTGGTCAAACGGTTTTTTCGTATTCGGTTTTCCCGAAGATTCCGGTACGCCTATCGGCAGCAAAATACGGACTTCTTTGCCTTTCGGCACGCCGAGTATTTCGCCGATTTGATTGCCGATACCGTTGCGTAAAATGCCGTCAAGCCATACGGAGGCGTATCCCAGTGCCGTAATTGCCAGAAGGATATTTTGCGTTGCCGCTGCGCAGTCTTCAACGAAAAACGTCATTTCTCCGTACACCGGTGCTTTGTCAACAATGCAAACGACCATCGCTTGTGCCGTCAAACATACCGGTTTGGAGCGTTCAGGATTCATCTCTGCAATCGCTTTGATGATTGCCGGTTCATCAACGGCAACGAACGAAACGGATTGAGCATTGCAGCCGGTTGGTGCGTCAATACCCGCCTGAACGATTTTCTGTAAATCGTCCCGCGAAATTTTCTGGTTTGTAAAATTGCCGCGGTAACTGAACCGCTTGGCAATGGCTTCAAATGTATCCATCACTGTTCGTTCCCCATTTCTTTTGAACGTTTCGTTGCCGCTTCGACGGCATCAATAATTGTACTGCGGAAGGCAGACTTTTCCAAGGCGTGAACGCCGCTTATTGTTGTGCCTCTCGGCGAGCAGACTTTATCTTTCAGTACGGCGGGATGTTCGCCGGTAGTCAGCACCATTTTGGCGGCACCCAAAACGGTCTGCGCTGCCAGTTGCAGAGCGGCTTCGCGGGACAAGCCCATTTTTACGCCGCCGTCTGCCAATGCCTCGATTAAAATATAAATGTATGCCGGTCCGCTGCCGGACAAGCCGGCAACCGCATCGAGTTGCCGTTCGGGAAATTGGATGGCAACCCCGACGGTCGCTAAAAATTCGGAAATTAATTTTACGTCGTTTGGTGTTACCCCTTCGGAAATACAAAACCCGCTCACCCCTTCACCGACGAGACAAGGCGTGTTCGGCATTACGCGAACGAGCCGGGCGGTGTTGCCGATTTCTTTCAGATATGTTCCTATGGAAATACCGGGGGCAATCGTAACCCAGAGCGGATTGAAACCGTGCGCCCGCAGTGAGCCGAGTTGGTGCAGGACTTCCGCCATTTGCTGCGGTTTGACGGACAGAAACACGACATCGGAGGCGATAACGAGTTCCTTAATGGAAGCGGCAGGATGCCCGCCGGTCTGTTCGGCAAACCTTTTGACCGCATCGGGATTGATGTCATAACCAAACAACGACTCTACGACGATTGTTTGCGTTTGCAAAAACCCCCGCGCCAACGCACGAGCCATATGCCCTGTCCCGATAAAACCGACATTCTTTCCCTGCATAATTGTACTCATATCTCATATTGGTTGAATCATAGACTATAAACCGAAATAGTATCAAGCCTCCGCCCTACAAGGAGCATTTCCGATATTGTCGTTTCTTTCCTGCCGATTGTCAAGACAATGTGACCGTGCTATAATGTCCGTGTAATTGTAACACCCTATGACACTCAATCTTGCTTCGGCTTTGCAGCAATCGGCAGCACTTTATCCCGCAGATACGGCGGTTATCTGCGGCGACCGGTCTTTCACGTTTACGGAATTAGAACGCTGGACAGGGAAAATCGCCGAATTTTTTCTCGTTCAAGGGGTAAAAAGAGGCGACCATATTCTCCTCCTTGCTCCGAATGTTCCCGAATTTACGGCGGTTTATTTTGCTGCTCTGCGTATCGGTGCCGTTGCCGTGCCGATTAACGTCCAACTCCTTCCGCAGGAAATTGCCGATATCCTCGAACATTCCGATGCCAAACACATTGCTGTTTGGCACGGTCTTGCCGAAAAGGGTTTAGAGGCATTTGAAAAAGTCGATTCCTGCCGGAACATTTTTTTTATCGGGGCGAAGCGGGAAGAATTGCCGGAATCTGTTCTGGGGCATCACTTGACGGGACCGCTGCACCGTCCCGTCAAGTTTGTTCTCGATGAATTTCTTGACGATTTAACGGGCAGCGTTGATTATGCGCAAACTTCGCCTGACGATACCGCCGTGATTCTCTACACTTCGGGGACAACCGGCAAGTCCAAGGGCGTGGAACTGACGCATTTTAATCTTTTTTCAAATGCCCTCTATGCGCAGGACAGGAAAATTTTCATTAAACACGGCGACACAGCAATCGCCGTGTTGCCGCTGTTTCATACATTTGGACAAACGGCAATGCAGAACGCTCCGTTGTTGGCAGGGGCAACGGTCGTGATGGTTCCGCACTTTGAAATACGTAAAGCATTGGACGAAATGGACAAACACAGCGTAACACATATTGCTGCGGTGCCGACGATGTACAACCTGATGCTTCAAACGCTGCGGCGGCGGAATTACGACTTGTCATCACTGCGGACGGCAATCAGCGGCGGGGCTTCGCTGCCGGTCGAATTGTACAACGAACTGGAAAAAATCTTAAAATTCAAAATTGTCGAAGGTTACGGACTTTCAGAAACCAGCCCCTTTGTCTGTATGACACCGGCACAGGAAAACGTCATACACAAACAGGGTTCCACCGGGACGGCATTGTACGGTACGGAAGTCCGGATCATACGGGAAGACAGCTCTTTTGCCGATGCCGGCGAGGTCGGCGAATTGGTTGTGCGGGGACACAACGTAATGAAAGGCTATTACAAGGATGCCGCGGCAACAGAGTCGGCTTTCGTGAACGGCTGGTTCAGGACGGGAGATATTGCAAAGTATGATTCGGACGGTTATTTCTTCATTCTCGATCGGGCAAAAGATGTGATTATTCGGGCTGGAATGAACATTTATCCCCGTGAAATAGAGGAAGTTCTGCTCCATCATCCGGCGGTACAGGAGGCAGCCGTTGTCGGCATACCTGATGAAACGCTGAGTGAAAGCGTTACGGCGTTTGTTGTACGGGTGCCGGAGGCGGAGGTAACGGCGGTACAGTTGCAGAAGTACTGCCGGGAACATTTGGCGTTGTACAAATGCCCGAAGACGGTGATATTTCGGGAGTCGCTGCCGAAAAATGCAACAGGCAAAATACAAAAAAGGGAACTGTCATCCTGCCGATAGCCGCCGTTACCCTAAAAAAATCAAACTGTCCGGCAAAAAGACCGCCGTCTTGCGATGACGGCACTGACACACGGCGGAATATGCGAATATACACCGGTGTCGATTTCGGTGAAAACATCTATCTTTACTGAACAAACCGCTCTTCTCCGCCTTTTCCGCTGTGGACGGTCACTTCGCCGGCATCTTCCAACTTGCGGACAATGTCCACGATTTCCTGCTGTAAACGCTCGACATCCGAAGAACGCTGCGGTCCAAGATACTCCATCTCCTCTTGCAGCATCTTCGATGCCCGCTTCGACATATTGCGGAATATCTTTTCTTTGAGGTCGTCGCTCGCCCCTTTGAGAGCCAATGCCCATTGCGAACTCTCCACGTTCTTGAGAATCGCCTGAATGTCCTGGTCTGCCAGTTTGAGAATATCTTCAAAGACAAACATCAGGCGGCGTATCTCTTCCACCAATTCGGGGTCGTCCTGCGACAAGTTCTCCATAATTTCCCGACCCGTCTGCCGGTCAATCACGTTCAAAATTTCCGCCACGCTGGCAACGCCGCCCGCACTTTCAAGTTTCTGGTTCATTAAACTCGACATCCGGTTTTCGAGACCTTTTTCGACTTCCTTAATCACCTCCGGGCTGGTTTGCTGCATCGTTGCAATGCGGCGCATCACCGCCAACTGCCGCTCCGGCGGAAGTCCGTTGATAATGTCCGCACCCTGCGACGGACGAAGATGTGTTACAATCAACGCAATCGTCTGCGGATGTTCATCGACAATAAATGTCAAGAGGTTTTCGCTATCGACTTTTTGCAGGAAACCGAACGGAATCGCTTCAAGCGAACTGCGGACTCCGTCGATAATTGCAGTCCCATCGGCTCCGAGTGCCGCCTCCGCCAATTCTTGAGCAATGCCGAAACCGCCGATACTTCCGACTAGTTTCGACGGATTTGCCCGGCTGAACTCACGGATAACGTTTTCCTGTTCTTCCGGCGTAACCAATCCGATGCGTGAGATTTCGGTCATCACGACTTCCACCTGTTTCGGGGCAAGCCGGACGAGAATCTCTTTTGCCTGGTCTTTCGGGATGCTTACCAGAAAAACCGCCGCTTTTCGGATATTGTTCTGCGCCATTTTGATTTAATTGAGACTAATGACTCTCACGCCTAATTTTCCCAATTCGGTTTTTTCGGCAATTCTCGGAGAATTGATACAAACCGCATAATCGTTATCGGCAAACTTTGCCTTCAAACTTTGAATTGATTCTAAAATGACGGAAAACGGCGAGTCGTCGGCAGCCGCAACGAGCAAAACCGGCGGACTTTTCGGCAAAATCCGGCGGACAATGCGGTATCCCAACGACTGCCAGTAATCCGCCAAATACCGGTTCATTGCCGCATCGTTCCCCAGCGGACCGAAATGCGAAACGACATAAACGGCATCGGCAGTTTGATCTGATACTGCGTCAAAAGGCGTAATGCGGTGTACATATTGCCGGTTTTCCAGCATTGCCGGCGGTTTGCCGGTTCGGAACATTCCTTCGCAGCAGGTGCCGAGATAAAACCTTTTCGGCACATTCCGCAGTGTTTCCAGAAGTTTCTGCGAAAATTCGTTCGGATAAGACTGAAAGAAAAGACATTCGTCAGGCAACGCAGCCGGTATTACGTCTGCCTCTGTTAATAACACCGCTGCGTTTCCTTTGCGTTGATATTCTGCGAGATGCTGCCGGAATATCTGCCGGAACTCCTGACGATGCACCCGTCCAAAAAATGCCGCTTTGCCGTTTGTCATCTGGTTATTTGTCCGCTGTGCGGCTGGAACAGCAGGCGGAAGGAGGGGAATACATAAATCATATTTTATTACGGACACTATCTATCATTTTCTGAACACAAATAGATACTAGCGGGCTAATAATAAAAATTGTATTTAATACTATACCACTTATTGCATAACATTAAATTCGTTACGATGTGTGGATTATAGCGTTTTTCCGTGTTTTATTCAAAGATGACTTTCAATGCCGAAGCGTTATGTCCGTTTGATGAAGTTGGACGATGCAGCGTTCAGACGCATCACCGGAACGAAGCAATTCGTTTTCGGGAAAATGCTCGTCATCGTTCATTTTTTCATTACCTGTAACACAAACAAGGCGGCGCACCCAATAAAATCCCCCCTCGCCGATTACGGCATCAACCGCAGTACTCTGCTCCGCATCATCGCAAAATGAAAAAGGAAAATGATAATCGCGAAGCCGCGAAAAAAACGAAGAAAAAAACATAAAAAAACTCTGCGGTCTTCGCGCCTTTGCGATTAAAAAAAACGGTTAGGGAACAAGTCCATTATATTGACCGGCGGTGAACCGCGCATATCTATTTTGAGTGCATTATTTTGATACGCCCTGTATCATTTTGCAGTACAAAAAAGTGCCGTAACGGTCATTTGAAGGGCGATTCGGCGGTTTGGGGGACATTCAGCGGGCTTTTTGCCCTGAAAATACAATTTCCTTTTGGCACGCTATTAGCATATTAGTACCTGCGTGATGAATTACCATCACCTTGACAACTTTAACAAGGAGAATACAATGAACAGAACAACAGAACAACAGAACAACAGAACAACAGAACAACAGAACAACAGAACAACAGAACAACAGAACAACAGAACAACACTGAAGTATGTTCTGGTTCTGGCTATCGCTGCGCTGTGCAGTGCTAACGCTGCTGCCAAAGCAGAGACGCTCTTGACCGACCCGGCGGGTTCTTCGCAGTGGATATTCGAGCATTTTTCGAATGTTGATACCTACTGGGACGAAACGAAAGTAACGCAAACGTTCCGTTTAGCGGATACGGATTCCCATTTTACGTCCTTCTCATTGGACTTAAACGCTGTGGTGGACGTTTGGTGGAAAATCTATAACACAATAGCGACAACAATACAAGTACCGGATAACGTTAACGTTTATGCGAGGTTTGGGGGATACCTTGAAGTTAACGGTAAGAATCTCGGCACTTTAGGATATGGGACAGAGGGGTTGACGTTTGACGCATCGGAACTTGTGTTTTCCGGCGGATACAATAAGGATGTATTTGACGCAACCGGTGAAGCCGCTTTTACAGGACACATTGATGTCGATTTGTCAAGTATATCGGAAACCAATGAATTGACATTTACGTGGAAAGTGGATTCTGCGAATTTCTTTGACTTTTTCCCTTTGCTGGAGGAGCAGGCGGGTTACACGCACTTCGATTATTGTGCACAGTGGTTATGGGATGTGAATGGAGTGTTTGATGTTGCTTACGATTCGGCTCGGAATGCGGATGTTCAGACCCCTGAACCGGCAACACTGTTGATAGTCGGTCTTGGCATTGCCGGTGCCGCAGTTGCAAGAAGGTACCGCAAAAAATAGAGCGTCAGGAAAAGAAATTGAGTGAGAGCGGTGAAATTGCGAGGAAGACGGATATGGTTTCAAGCCATGTCCGTCTTTTTTGGGTTGTGTCAGGAATTTATTGATTGAGTCGCAGAAGTCCCTTATTTTCCCGTATGTTAACGTTCATTTCAATAAATTTACAACACTACCCTTTTTTGAGAGCGTATTAAAATAACCGTTGCCGCTGTGTCTCGGACAAGCACGCCGCATACACTCACTCACACATCTTCTAACATTGGTAAATCGGCTAATGTTTCTAACTGAAACAATTTCAAAAACCTGCCGGTTGTCCGGTAATACGCAACAGGTTTAATGATATACCGCAGCCCATTTGAATTTATCCGAATAGATGAAAGTTTTCGGTTAGCCGGGTGTGCAGTTCCTCTTTGAAATTTGCTCTGCAACGGAAAAATATTTCGCGGCAGCAAAACACCGGTTTTGGGCTGGTGCTTTGTCTCCCATTATCCATTCGTTAAGCGGCTGGTCGCCCCCTTGCATCTATGCTGGAATACTGTACAATGGTCAACGTCAGTGTTGAGAGGTGTCTTAAAAAGTTAGGTATTATGGACAGGACATATATGGCAAAACCCGGCGAAGTGCCGCAAAAATGGTACTTGGTCGATGCGACGGATAAAGCGGTCGGACGGCTGGCAAGCGATATCGCGATGATTTTGATGGGGAAGCACCGCCCGGAATACACTCCGCACGTTGATACCGGCGAGTATATCATCGTTACCAATGCGGATAAAGTCGTTTTCTCCGGTAAAAAACTTGACAATAAACGTTATACTTGGTGGACAGGTTACCCCGGTCTGCGGTCAGAAACGGCGCGGACACGCTTCGACAGGAAACCGGAACTGATTCTCACCGAAGCCGTCCGCCGGATGCTGCCGAAAAATAAACTCGCCCGAAAAATGCTAGCAAAACTCAAAGTCTATAAAAGCGGTGAGCAGCATCCGCATCAGGCTCAACAGCCGCAAGTCATCGAACTCGCAATCAAAAAATAATCATTACATTGACAACAAGAATACGCAATGGCTCTGCTTCATCAAAGAAAAAACGGTACCAAGTTCGGTGATTACGTCATCGAAGGCAACGGATTGAAAGACATTCTTGGAACCGGAAGACGGAAGTCGTCGGTCGCCAGAGTGCGTGTCCGTTCCGGCAGCGGTAAAATCAGTATCAACCGGCGGGAGTTGGACGAATACTTCAAGACGGTGCAGCAGCGTAATTCCGTGTTGTCTCCGCTGATTTTGACGGGCAAGCAAAGCCTCGTTGATGTCCTCATCCAGGTCGAAGGCGGTGGAACGACCGGTCAAGCCGATGCCTGTAAATTGGGGATTGCGCGGGCGATTAAGAGACTCGACCCTGAAACAGAACCCGTTTTGCGCGAACATAGTTTGCTGACCCGCGATGCCCGCGAGGTCGAGCGGAAAAAATACGGTCTCCATAAGGCACGGAGAGGGACTCAGTTCTCAAAGCGGTAATGTCAGTATCGGTACGAAAGATACGGCGGGAATTTTTCCTGCCGCTTTTTCTGTCTGTTTTCGTTGTCATCTGCATAGCGCAACTTTCCGCAGGAATGCCGGAAGATATTGTCTTGACTCCTGTTGCAGCCTATCCGCACGACGAAAAGGCTTTTACGCAAGGGCTCTTTTTTGACGGCGGCTTTTTGTACGAAAGTACCGGTCAATATGCTCAATCGACTCTCCGCAAAGTGGACCCGAAAACGGGACAAGTTTTGCTTCACATCAATATTCCGAATCGGTATTTTGCCGAAGGTCTGGCATTGGCAAGCGGCAAAATCTTTCAACTGACTTGGCGGGAAAATATGTGTTTTGTCTTTGATAAAGCAACCCTGCAAAAGAAAGATGATTTCCGTTATTCCGGTGAAGGCTGGGGATTAACTTTTGACGGCGAACATCTTATTATGAGCGACGGTTCGGCAGTGTTGAAATTTCTTGACCCGAAAACGTTCAAGCGGAAACGTAAAATTGATGTTTTAGATAAAACAGTGAATACGAAAAAAGAAATACCGGTACTGAATCTGAATGAATTGGAATACATTCATGGCGAGATTTGGGCAAATGTATGGCAGACAACCAAAATAGTCCGCATTGACCCGCACCGGGGAAAGGTTATCGGCTGGATTGAAATGGCGGCGTTTGTACCGGAACAGCACAAGGCAGATACCCAAAATTGCGTTCTTAACGGCATTGCGTTTGATGCGGCAACCGACACCGTCTATATTACCGGAAAAAACTGGAACATAATGCACGTTCTTAAATTGACAACGGACAAACGATAACGGACAATGTCGGAGGGCGTTTGCGTTTTCTGCCACCCAACCGGGATTAATTATAACAATAATAATGAAACCTTTTACCAAGCATACAGGTCTTGTTGTTCCGTTTGACCGGAACGATGTAGATACAGACCAGATTATCCCGAAACAATTCTTGAAGCGGACTGAACGTACCGGCTTTGGTCAGTTCGCATTTTATGATTGGCGGTACCTTGACGACGGGACGCAGCCCGACAGGTCGTTTGTGTTGAATCAGCCGCAGTATCAGGGAGCAACGATACTTCTTACCCGAAACAATTTCGGCTGCGGTTCGAGCCGGGAACACGCTCCTTGGGCTTGAGACGATTTCGGTTTCCGTGTCATTCTGGCTTCGGGTTTTGCCGACATTTTTTATAATAACTGTTTCAAAAACGGACTGCTGCCGATAAAATTGTCCGAGCAGCAGATTGCCGAACTCTTTGCGTTGGAGTCGGCACGCAAAGGACTTCATTTAACGATAGACCTTATTGATGAAGTGATTACGGACGAAACCGGTCTGCGGATTTCTTTTTCGACAGACAGATTCCGTAGAGAGCATCTTCTGCAAGGATTAGACGACATCGGCATTACACTGCAATACGAACATAAAATCGTTGAGTATGAAAAAATGTACAGAATCGTTTAGAGCAAGACGGTTATCTTTCAATTTTGTCAAGAATACCATTGACAAAGGCGGCGGATCCCGCCGTACCGAATTTTTTTGCCAATTCAATCGCCTCGTTAATCACGACGGCTTTCGGAGCATCCGTACCAATAATTTCAAACACCGCCAAACGTAAAATGCTCCGGTCTGTCGGACTCATCCGTTCCAGCGTCCAGTTATGAGCAATGCCCGTCAACTTGGCATCAATCGTCTGCTGCATTTCAACCGTTCCGTCAAGAAGTTTTTCCGCAAAATGAACCAGCGGCTCGTGCTTCGGCAACTCCTGCACCATATACGAAGAAGCATCCCGCTGCAAAGAACCGGCGTTCAACTCTTCCTGATAAAGTATCTGAAATACAACGGTACGAGCCAAAGTGCGGTTGGCAAATTTCCCCTTCGGATAATCATCAGGCGAGTTAATTTTCGTCATAGACTACAGTCATTAGTCATTCTCCGCACCGTTGGTTTTGGTTTTACCGCAGGAGCCGCGCGGTCGTATATTGACCTACCGTTTGCTCCGATACGGCTGCGGCGGATTATTACGGTGTCTCGCTATGTTGCCTGCAACAATATCGCCGACAGCATCGTCCCAGCCGGGAATGTTGCGGTGCAGTTGTACCTGTTCGGATGATTCTTCGGCAGCATTTTCCTGTTCATATTGCGGCTCATATTCCCGCCGAACCGGCTGCGGATAGTCTTGCCGGCTCTCTTCAATCTTCCGTCCGCGCCCGCCGCGCTGCCGTTGGTGGTCTGTCTGCGGCTTTCCTTCCTCCTTTGTGCTATATTCTTCCCGTTCCCGTATAACGGGTTCTCTTGCGGTGTATTCGTTCGTATATGGTGCAGGAGTTGCAGTGCGTTCTCTGCCTACGTATTCCCGCGTGCCGTGTTCCCTCGAACGATTGTCCCGTGTCGGGGCATTCGCCGCACCGAAAGCAGGAGCATCGTCGATGTCGTGGCGGACAGCGTTACCGTATCTTTTCGGCGCAGCACCCCTCGCAGCAGCATTGTTTGCCACACTGCTTGAACGTTCCCGACTCTGAAACGTTCCTTCGCACCGGCGGGGACTTTCCGTTAGTTTTCTCCCCTCATCGACTTCCTGCCACTCTTCATCAATGGTTACATCATCAATGACCGGCAGTCTGCGCCCGCCGCGTTCTCTTGCCGGTTTATCGAAGGATTCTTCCTCAAACGCTTGGGTGTTACGGTTCGAGCGTCCGCGTCCGCGTCCGCTTGATTCTTCTTTGGCTTCCTCAAAGTCCGTGCGGTTTCGGCGTTGACCGGTCGGTTCACCGAAAAACTTTTGAGCAGCCTCGTAATCTTCTGCCTTTGGGACGGGTTCTTCAAACATCGAAACCGGCTGACGACGGCTGCGGCGGCTGCCTGCTGTTTCTGCCGGCAGATTTTCCGCAGATGCAAACGCATCAAGTTGCGACACAATAGCAGGCAAAGCATCTTCGTCCCGATGCTCTTTGTTGCCGCAAGCACGGGGATTCCCGACGGGTTCTTCCTTACGCTCCTCACGGAGAACGACTCCCTGCGCTTTTTCGATGGTATGCCCTGTGAATGATTTACCGCCGGGCAAAGCGGCTTTGCCTCCCCCGGCAATCGCATCAAGGGACTCCTTCGGCAGTGTTCCGAAAAGATTGATTTTGGGGAACCGCGAAAAAATGGATTTCCGCTCCTTGGGATTGACCGGCACATCCGGCGATGCGGTATGGGCAATCGCTGTATTGTCTTCGGCAACGGCTGCGACAGCGCAATTTGACAGCACCGCGACTTTTTCTGACACTGCCGACTCCGGCGTTTCCTTTTCCCGCATTACTGCCGGTTCGTCAATTCCGAACTCATCCAGAAGACTTGACCAATTATCCGATTCTGTATCTGACATAACTGAATTGTACCAAAATAAAAAATGTTTGCAAATGTTCGCAAGGTCTCTATAAAATAAATGTCCGGCAAAGGCATTTGACGGCAAACCGGATGGAGAGGGATTCGAACCCACGGTACGCGATTAACGTACGCCGGTTTTCAAGACCGGTTCCTTAAACCACTCGGACATCCATCCTTTGAATGACGAACAGGAAATTCAACCGACACAAACTCTACCAGTTTTCCGCCAAAATTTCAAACCACGCCTGTGTTTTTTTACAGGCAGGACATACACCCGGTGCCGACGGAGATGCCGCTATGTAACCGCAGTTTCGGCAACGCCAAACAACGTTCTCCCGTTTGAACAGGTCGCCCGCTTTCAAGTGTTCGAGGAAGGCGAGATACCGCTTTTCGTGTTGTTTCTCACTGACGGCAACAGCCTTGAACGTTCGGGACACTTCGGCAAAACCTTCTTCTTGGGCAACTTGGGCGAATTCGGGATAAAGGATTTCCCACTCTTCGTGTTCCCCGCCTGCCGCAGCGGCGAGATTTTCTTCGGTTGTGCTGATTTTTCCAGCCGGATAGACAGCGGTAATTTCAAGCGGACCGCCCTCAAGGTACTGAAAAAACTGCTGGGCGTGAACGCGTTCCTGCTCTGCCGTTTCTAAAAAGACGGCGGCAATATGTTCATACCCTTCTTCGCTGGATTTAGCGGAAAAGATTGTATATCTTCCCCGTGCCTGCGATTCGCCGGCAAAGGCCTTCAAAAGGTTCTTTTCGGTCTTTGTTCCTTTAACGGACATATTCTCTCTCCTCTCTTGTTGGGTTTTTCGGACAGATGTTTGGGCGGCGGCATCGGAAAGCAGCGTTGCCGCTGCCAAGCCAGCTGCGGAGTGTTGTAAAAAACTACGCCGTGTCGAATCCGTTATGTGTTTCATCGCCGTTGTGTACAAAGGTTAGTAAAACAGATTATTCCTCGTTCTCCGCCGCCCGGCAGCCCCATTCTACATTAATAGATGTCCATTGTCAACCCCCTGCCGATTTTGTCAGATTTATCACAAATCGCCCACAAAACACATTAAGTCGTCAGCCTTTTCCGCCCACGAATTCTTTCTGGCGGTGTCTCGTACCTGCTGACGCAACGCAGCAAAATCGGAACGCAATATCACGTCCAACTGATTCTCGAATTTCTCGTGCGTGTCGGCGAAATAAAGCGGACCCGGAACCTCGGCAATGTCCGGCAGCCGCAATGAAATCGTCAAAACAATCATTCTATTTGTTTTGTCGCCGGTTCCATTTTTCATATCGTTCGAAACGCATCAACCACACAGGGAAAATTTGTTACCAAAACCGGATTCTGAATATGATGTTTGATAAATTTTCGGTAAAAACGTCCGCCTAGACAGCCGTTGAGTTTTCGGGCGGAAAACTCCAAAATGAGGAAATTGCAGCGGGCGTTGCGGAGATAATTGGTTTGTTATCGGTATGCTGGTTTTCTGCCGGTTTGGCAGGGCGGCGGGCAGAATGAACCGCTTTATGACCGCGGCGTTTTTGACCAGGAGTGTTTTTTGGAAAAAAAACTCTTGAACGACAGCCAAGCCATTTGGCACAAAATCAGCGGCGATTGACACAACATTACGAGACGGTGTCTGGTAATGCCGACGAAATAAAATGCCGTCATTACGTACAACACATTCAGCATCACGCAAGCCCAAGCCGTACACAGGAGCGGAATACGCAATGCCGGCGTTGCTAAAAACGCAACCGGCACGGACAGGGCGGCAGTCAATAGAATACCGCAAAAAATGAATGCCCGGCTGACAACGAAAAGCGTGAAGCCTAAATCGGCAAGGTATAATTTTGCCCTGCACAAACCGTTTATCGCCAATTTCACACCTCGTTGATACGCTAAATCCGACGTTCCTTTCGCCCAACGTGCCCGCTGGACACGCAGTTGCGACTGATGTGCCGAAGCATTTTGCGTTACCTTGATATTCGAGACAAAAGTAACCTGAACATCGTTTTCGGCAAGTTGTACCGCATACTCGGCATCTTCTGTTAACGAATTGGCCGTCCAAGGATTTTCGAGCAGCACGGATTTGTCAAACACCATTCCCGTTCCCACAAGCATTACCGCAAGACCGCAGACGGATTTTGGAGCATAAAAAAGTTCATATTCGAGAGCATTTCCGACAGCGGCGGCAAAACTGATGACGTTTTCATCAGGATTGCCGACAAAATAATGCGACTGTAAAACCCGTTTTCCTTGCTGGAGCAGCGATTCGTAAACATTTAACGCATCGGGAGAAATCGTACAATCGGCATCGAGGACGGCAACAGCATCGTAATCTTGGGGCAGAATTTGCCCAAAAGCCCAGGCAAGGGCGCAGCCTTTTCCAGACCGTTCAGTATCAAAACGTTCGAGTACTTCACAGTCTTGTTTTCGTGCGATTTCGGCAGTTGTGTCGCTGCAATTATCGGCAACAACGAAGACGGTAAACTGTTCTTGGGGGAAGTTGATTCCCTGAACACTGGCAAGCGTTGTTTCGATAATTTCGGCTTCATTATGCGCAGGAATGACAATCGCAAAACGTTTTTTTTGCCTTGATAATCCGCCATTATATTGCGATTTGAATCCGCACAGCCGCAGCACAACGAACAACCCGTAGTAAAGTGATACCGCAACGCAGGGCAGCAAAAAAAAGATACTCCAAAACAAAACAAGGATAAACGAAACGCAGAGAGTCATTTGATGTTGGGGAGAGTCGCGCAAAACGCGTAAAATACCGCCCCCGTGTCGGCAACGACTCCGCTTCAACGGCAGCCGTCCATTTCTTGAAATTTCTTGAACGAACCGGTCCTGTTCCTCACACGGCAGTTGACATACCAATGTGTACATATCATCGTAACCGATTATACCGGACTGGGCGGTCATTTCCTCATCGCCTTTAATCCGGCAAACACACCGACTTGAGGTTTCCAATCAAGTTCCTTTTCGGCTTTGCTGCAATCGAAATCACGCGGACCGATAGCACTGTCGAGACGATACGGGGTCAGCGGCGAATTTTTGCCCAGCAAACCAAGTGCCTTTTCCAAAAACCACGCCCCGCATTGGACAAACCACATCGGAACGTGCAAAAACCGAACTTTTTTACCCGTCGTTTCGCAATATGTACGGACAACGTCATCCTGCTTCATCTTGACCGGTTCAACCAGATTGTAAATCGAGCCGTTCGGAATCGCTTTTTCCCTCTGTTTTTCTGCGGCCGACATCGCTGCGTCAATCAAGTCGGATACCCAAATGACCGGTATATCCGCCTTGCCGCTGCCGAAGACGACGAACCGCCCGCCCGCATTGATTGCCGCCGCACCGGAAAGAAACGGTCTGTCCGGTCCAACGACTTCGCCCGGTCTTAATAACACTGCCGGAAGATTCCGGTTCTTAACCGCATCCAGCACCCTTTTTTCCGCCTCCAACTTGGATTCTGTATAACCGCCGCGCCGATTCGGAAACGGTTCGTACTGCCAATCTTCCCGAATCGGAACACCGCTCTTTGCCGCTGCCGTTTGCAGCACACTCAACGAACTCATATAGACGAATTGTTCCGCCCCGTTTTCGACGGCGGCATCAATCATATTTTCCGTACCGTGAATCGTTCCGCACAGAAATTCCTCACGCCAGCCGCTGATGATTGCCCCTAGATGAAAAACTTCTTTGATGCCTTTCATTGCCTCAAAAACCGAATTGCGGTCGCCGATGTCGCCGAGAAAAACTTCGACCTTCGGGTTCTCCATAATCTCTTTTGCCGGTTCCTTGCGGACGAGAATCCGAACTCTGTCCCGCTCTTTGAGAAGCCGCTCAAGAAGATGATGTCCGATGAAACCGGTCGCACCGGTTACAAGCGTTGCGGCGTTTCCCTGATGATGCGGAAAACGTTTAAGAAATTCATCGTTTGCCTTATCCCCTTGCTGTGCAATGGTTTCCGTCCACTGAATCACGTTTTTTGCATCGGCAATGCTGACCGGCGGCGGCTCTCGATTTTCGACAGCGTTATAAAAATCGCCTATCAAAACCTGGATACCGTGATTTTGTAACAAATTGTTCGCTGCGATTTTGCAGGCACTGCCGAATATTTGGCACATCGTACTTCGCCCTTCGTTCATTGCATTGAAGAGACGCTCTGCAATGCCGGGCATCCGGTTCCGTTTTGGGCGGCACGTCACATTCATACCGAAAATATCAGCCCGAATGGTTCCGTGTGTACCGTGAATATGAAGGATATTTTGCAGCGGTTTTTGATTCCACGTCAGGTAAACGTGTGCAACGCCCCGTTCGCATTGGAGCATTGAATACCAATCTTTGATTCGGGGATTGTTGTTTTCGCCGGGCTGACCGGTCAGGGTTTTTTCACTGCGGATTTCACCGAGCAGTTCGACCATAAGGTAGAGCGAATGAACGCCGACATCCCAAAACGGAAACCCGCCGGTTCGGCAGCGTTCCGGCAGTTGACCGCCTTCGTACGGGGGAAATTCCTGACTGCGGAAGTGGTCAACAGCAAGCACCTTGCCGATTTTACCTGCCTTGACCATCCGCAGTGCTTTTTCAATGAAGGGGTCGCGGAGCATTGAATGACCGGCGCAAACTAATTTACCGGCTTTTTTTGCGGCTTCTTCGATTTTGTCGCAGTCGGCATAAGCAACGGAGAGCGGTTTTTCAACGTAAATATGGCAGCCTGCTGCGAGGGATTCCAATGCGTTGGAGAGGTGTGCGCTGGGCGGCGTGCAGATATGCACGATGTCCGGCTTTTTCTTTTCAAGGAGTTCGGAGAGCGTGCCATAAACGCTGTTTTCTGCTATCTTGTGCCGCTTGGCAAGTGCTTTGGCTCCGTCAAAATTCAGGTCGGCAATACCAACGACAGCAGCATTGGTAAACCGCTTGATTCCCCGCAGATGAAACTCGGCAATTTGTCCTGCCCCAACGAGGGCAACGGTAAACGGCTTCTTCGATTTCTTGCCCATTGTGTTTTTTTGGAAGGATTCTTATTTGCGGTTCAGCAAACTATTTTACCTATTTTGACGGCAATGTCAATGAATAGACAACGACCACAGACGAGTGCGAGGCGGTACGAAGCCCCGCTATACTGCGTCAAAAACTGAAACTCGCCGTCTTACCCCTTATAAAACTGCCTGACACGCTGAATAGCATCAAAACCGGTCAGTTTCAGGCAGTCATCAACGCACTGCATCGCCGGATGGTCGTCCGACAAAATTTCGTAATTCCGCCTGACGGAGCCGATAACATAATCCAAGCCTAAAAGCATTGCACGGGTTAAAAAGGCACTTTCAAGCGGTCCCTTGACAAGCGAACCGTCCCGCCGCTTTGCCGGCAGCATCACTGTAAAATTGCTCAAACCGACAGAAGCGTGAACGCCGGCAAAACTGCTATCTTCCCGCATCATCCGTAGTGCCGAAATTAAGCGGACAAGGTTGCCTTCGCTGTCCGTTCCGATTGGGGCAATGCCCGGGTCGAAAATGAGGTCTTCGTTTGCAATGCCGTATTTTCCGGCTTCGGCAAGGAGAAAATTTGCCGCCTCGAACGTTTCCGTATCGCTCCGGCACGCTCCGGCATTACCGCCGTCACTCCGTTCGGATATTAAAAGAATCGGACGAAACGCTTTGATTTTGTACAAGGCAAACATATCCGTCCGCAGCGGAGAAATGGAATTGAGAATCGGTTTGCCGGCAGAATCATCATAGTCCCGCAGAGCCGCTTCGGCGAGAGTTATATCCGGCGTGTCAATCGAAAGCGGTTTGCGGGTTGCAGACTGGACTGCCTTAATGACAGCGGAAAAGAAAGCGGCAGAACGTCCGCCAACGTTGACATCAATGTATGTCCCGCCCTTGGCATCTTGTTCTTGGGCGAGTTCCCTGATACCGCCGAAGTTGCCGGTTTCGTAAAGTTCGTGCGTTGAAGGAACGGAATCGTTGAGGGACTCTGCAATGATTTTAATATCGGCTTTGGAAGACATATTTTAAGGGAATGTAAACTCGCTGCATTCTACCGTTATTCCCTGCCGGCTGTCAACGGGATGCCGAATGCCCTCTTGCCTGTTTTACGAAAAATGCTAGAATCGAGGGGGAGAGAATATCGGATAAAGCCGAAATGGCGGAACTGGCAGACGCGCTAGGTTCAGGTCCTAGTCCTGTTCACACGGGGTGGAGGTTCGAGTCCTCTTTTCGGCATACGGGGGACAACGCGCACTCGTTTTTCGGGTGTGCGTTACTCCCCTGTTTTTATGCTCTTACAGCAAAAACACCGGCTTTTCTGCGGTGTCTTTTACTATTGACCGTTCCGAAACATTCTGTAAATTACCTATGAGTTGGAATGCGTACGCCCCAAATATGCGCCCCGCTCATTTGCAAGTGCGCCCCCATTGTTCAAAAAAAGGAAAAATGTCAAATTTAACCAAATGACGGGCAGCGGTTTATTATCGCTGGCGGGAAAACAAAACCGAAAAGAAAATTTCTCTCGGCAAAAAACTTTTTCAAAGCAAATTGCCGCCGGTTTCTCTAATCCGACCATTGCCAGCACAATTATTCAGGGGTTTTTAGAGGTTCCCTATAGGCAAGGGCTTGCCCCCTCGCAAGGCTTGACATTCATTAGGACTTGTTTTACAGGGCTTGTATGCGATGCACTTGCCGCTCCCTATCTGGGCTATATGGAAACACCATTGACAAGTGACAGAAAATTAGAGATAACAATACCATAAAAGTTTATGGGTAAATATAGAAAAAGAGCAATCAATTGTTGATACGTTGGTTCCCTCGATACCTGCCTTTTTACGGCGAATGAATGAATTGTTTGTCTATATTCCGGCGGCGGTAACGATGCTTGTACTGCTTGGATTCTCCGCCTTTTTTTCTTGCTGCGAGGCAGCCTATTTTTCGCTCAACAAAACAGACCGGAAAACACTTGCCGGCAGGGGAATGCTCGGAAAATTGGCTGTCCGTCTTTCGGAAAAGCCCGAACATCTGCTCAACTCAATACTCCTCGCCAATCTGTTTGTCAATCTCTTGATATTCACTATTTCGTCTATTCTGACATTTCAAGTCGGCGAAAAATCCCATTGGGCTTGGATAATTACCGTGATTCCGCTTTTTGCCGTAATTCTTTTCGGCGAAGTTCTGCCGAAGAATTTCGGTGTAACGGCACCGCATTTTTTTGCGCTGACATTTGCCGTTCCGCTGTCCCTGTTGGTCAACTTGCTGCGTCCGGTACTGCCGATGCTCAATAAATTGAACATATTATCACGGCGGGTTCTTTATCCCGATTTTGAGCCGGAACCGTATCTGCTTGCGGGCGACTTGGAGCGGGCGGTTGCATTATCCGGCGAAGATGCCGCTCTGCTAAAACGGGAACAGCGGTCAATACAAAACATTGTGTCGCTATCTGAAATGCAGGCGGAAGAATTGATGCGTCCCCGCAGTCTGCTCAGGATATTCAAGCCGGGAACATCGTTTGATGAAATCATTACCGAACTGCGCGGGACACTGCCGTTGAGCGGGTACTGTCTCTTGACAGAACCGGATTCAGAGGAAATCGCTTCGGCTTTATGTTTGTCCCGATTAACAGCATTGGATATTGAGACCTCGTGGCAGGAGCGGTTTGAACCCGTTGTTTATGTTCCGTGGTCATCGCCGGTCGCCGAAGTATTTGAACGTCTCCAAAAACAAAACCGGCGTGTTGCCGTCGTTATCAATGAACTCGGCGAGACCATCGGGATTATTACCCTAGACGATGTTATCGCAACGATATTTACTCGTGAACAGGGACGCAGCCGGCGGCTTTTGAACCGGCTGGACATTCAGCGTATCAGCAAGGGTATATGGCAGTTGACAGGATTGACCAGTTTGCGCCGATTACAGCGTCATTTTGGAGAGTCGTTTGAGATGTATTCGAGTTTGACGGTCGGCGGCTTGCTGCGGGAAATGCTGGAACGTTTTCCGAAAACCGGTGATGTATGCAGGGTCGGCACTTTGCAATTAAGGGTTGCGGCGGTCAGCGAGGGAAACGATTTAGTCGTGCATTTGAGCGTTTTGAGCGAAAAAAAATAAACTCGTTCCGTTCTCCTTCTCTACGTCTTGCGGTTCGCTTTTTTTTTGGTAGAATTAGGGCATCACTTGGGTTTAATCAAAATCCGATTGCAGGATTACGTCCTTTATTGAATCCCTTTTTATTCACATACCCCCAACGAAACGATGCTTATCAGTATATCTACCCGGCACGGCGACATCAACGAGGCAACCAAAGCGAAAATTACGCAGAAATTTGAGAAAGTACAGCGTTTTTTTGAAAGGCTCACTTCGATAGATATTACCGTTGATTTGTCCAAAGCCGAAGAGCCGGAGATTACTGTCGTTGTGAAATGCGAACACAAGCACGACATTTCGGCAAGTCATCGTTCCGATGATATGTTCGGTTCCGTGGACAAACTCGTGGACAAACTCGAACAGCAAATTAAGAAACACAAAGAGAAACTTCAGGAACACAACAAAGACTAAATCTGCCGGTCGCTATTGCGCCTTTTGCCTTGTTTTGCTGGCATTCCCGTTGGAGTGCTGCCGCAACGGCGGGGGGCGGATTTTACCGGTTCCTATACAACGCCGGCTTCACCGAAGCCGGATTCATTGCTAACCCAAAGGTTTTCACATATGAAGTTCGCCGATTTTATTTTGACCGGCTCGGTTAAAGCCGAAGTGCAGGCAAGCGATAAACAAGGAGCCATCCGTGAACTGGTGCGGTCTCTCGTCGATGCTGGCGGAATTAAGAAAGATGACTGCGATGGAATCGTGAAGGCGATTATCAAGCGGGAGGAACTCGGTTCGACCGGTATCGGAAGAGGTATTGCTGTGCCGCATACGAAACATTCGTGTGTTGACCGGCTTGTCGGGACGGTCGCTGTCAGCCGGGAAGGGATTGACTTTGACTCTTTGGACTGCGAGAAGGTCAATTTGTTTTTTCTGTTAATATCGCCTCCGGACGCACCGGGGGACCATCTCCGCGCTTTGGAACACATCACGCGGCAACTCAAAGATGATTCGTTCTGCCGGTTTCTGAAACAATCAGACACGCAGGACAAGATACTGGATCTCTTAAAGGAAGCCGATGCCAACGTCTACGTAAAATGACCAAGACGCTTACAAAAGATATTGTCGTGCAGAACCGCAGCGGAGTGCACGCTCGTCCGAGTACGATGATAGTCCAGGAATGTAATAATTTCAAATCCGATATTAAACTGCGGCGGGGCGGTGTTGTTGCCGACTGCCGCAGCGTGCTGGAATTACTTTCTTTGGCAGCGTGCAACGGTTCGGAGTTACGCCTCGAAGCGGTCGGTGATGATGCCGAAGAGGCTGTCAGTTGTATTGTCGCCTTGTTTGAAGACCGGTTCAACGAAGACGAACTGTCGATGTGGTAGTGTTTTCGGATAAAGAATTGTTTAACGGTACGTTTCGCAGCGCGATTGCATTTTAGCGCATAGACTTGCTTACACAAGCGGGGGAGTGCTGACCTCCCGATAGGAGGCAGCCTTATTAGATATTGGGGCTTGACAAGTTTAGGAGTTAGATATTTACTCTAACTCTATGTATAACAATCATTTATCAAATCGTAAGATTGCATCAATAATTTGTTGCTTTTGCGAGGACTTGACAGCGA
>JAITOZ010000092.1 GCA_031289675.1 Planctomycetaceae bacterium | reverse complement strand
ATCAGCATTATCCTCTTTCCCATTATCAGTTGAATACCTACCTGTTATTTATTGACAGGGCTTATCATCATCTTTTACGTCAACACGGCAAGTTTGGTTTTATTGTTCCCAATAACTGTTTGACGATTGACAGTTTTCAACCGTTCCGAAAATTTCTGCTCGAAAATGCGGGGCAGTTGAGCGTTGTCAATATTTTTGACAAGGTTTTTGATGAGGCGAATGTGAATAACTGTATTTTGACTTTCACGAAAACCTGTGCCGACACGATTACGTTGGCGGAAATGAACGGCGAAATTCTGGATACGGTCGGGACATTTCCCGCCCAAGATTTTGTACAAAATCAATGTATCATCAATATCTCGATGGTGAAAAGACCGGAAATCGCAAGGTTAATGGAGAAAATCGAAAAAAATGCAGTGTCGTTAATATCGTACGCAAAAATTAAATGCGGTCTTGGAGCCTACGGACACGGTGACGGCATACCGCCGCAAACACATGAAATGATTCAAAATAGAATCTATCATTCAAAAATCAAAAACGGCCAGAATTGGTTTAAGTATATCGATGGTGAAGATGTCAAGCGTTTCTTTTTAGGTTGGTCTCGATGCGAATATTTGAAATGGGGGAAGCATTTAAGAGAACCCCGAAGTGATTGGGGATTGTTTTCTACTCCGCGTATTTTGGTAAGACAAATTCCTTCCCCATCTCCCTATTGTATCAATGCCTGTTTTACAGATGAGGTTATTTTAAATGACCGTAATTCAATGAACATCGTTTATATGAAAACCTCACCGCTGTTTTTGTTGGCTGTTTTAAATTCGCGGCTGATGAGTTTTTGGTTTGTTCATAAATTTGACAAACTTCAGCGGGGTATTTTTCCGCAGTTCAAAGTCAAGGAATTGGCATTGTTTCCGATACCGGTCTGTAACAAACCGAAGCAAAAAAGGCTCATTTCCCTTGCCGGCAAGATGCTTGCTCTTAATGCCGATATTCAAACACGGCGGCAGCGGTTCCTGCGGCGGTTATCGGACAATTTTTCCCGTGTCAGGATAACACAGGTATTGAAACAGTTCGATGAATTGGAATTCAAGCAACTCACGGCGGAATTACGAAAACAAAAAATTGAAGTTCTTTTCAAAAAACAAGACGAACTGGAAGAATATTTTTTTGAATATCAAACGCAATGCCGTGATTTATCGCGGCAGATAGCCGATACCGACAGCGAAATCGACCGATTAGTGTACGAAATTTATAGTTTGACCGATGACGAAATTAAAATGATCGAAGGTTGAAAGCGTCGGTCATTTTTACGGCACGGCAAACGCCTGATTCAGACATTCTCCGGCAGTCAGGAGCCAGCGTCCGGCAGCATTTTGCAAAATAACGTCTTGGTCGAAAACTTCGGCAACCGTCCCGTTAAACGAACCGATATGGACGCTGTCGCCCTGCCGGACTTTGACAAGAGAGTCATCCGTGCGGACGGAAAACCAGACCTCTTTGACCCCATCGACCTGATTGATTGCCGTCAAAAAAGCGTAATCCGCCCTGTCAACGCCGCCCTTTGCCGCTTGCAAAACATTCCGCTGTGCAATAACGCTGTACGTATTCAAATCGTTTGAAGACAAACGCGGCACGAACCAACCGGTCGGCAACTGATTGACAAGCGGATACGGGTCGCTGATTTGCCGCGGATACAATGCCAAAGCATCAATCGTTAAAGCGATGGAATTCATACCGCTCTGTCCTTCGGCGGGTGTTACGGTTATTGCCGTGAGCCGGTGCAGATACGGGGCGTAATAAAACTCGAAGAGAAACCGCGTCAGTTGGTCGAGCGTACCGCTGCATTGTACGGTAAAGCGGTAATCGTAACCGAAAGGCAGCCGCGACGGTTCGGCATCGTTGACTTTACTTCCTTCGAGACGGCAAAATTGAAGGAGTTCGAGCAGCCAAAACGAATACAGAGACCGGGCATCGTTCGGCGTTCGGGGTAACGACCGGTAATAGAACGGCATATTTTGCGTTGCGAACTGCGTCATCAGTTGCTGATTTTTTCGTCCGTTTTCGATTTCCTGCGAGAGTTTAGCCATTTCGCCGTTGAGTTTTTGCCGGGGCGCATTGTAGAGCGATTCGTAAGCCCAAGCAAGAGCATACCAAGCAAAAAACGAGACCAAAACGGCGGTAATAATGATGTTGCGGAGGTTTTTCATTTAGGCTTTGTTTCCTAACCGTTTTTTTGTTTTTAATCGCGAAGGAGCGAAGACCGCAGAGTTTTTTATGCGTTTTCTTTTTATCTTCTTCGTGTACTTCGCTGCTTCACGATTATCATTTCCCTTTTTTATCCGAGATACAGTCAACGCCGACAGTTAGGGAACAAGTCTATTGTTCGGCGGTTAGTAGCGACTCTCCCTGCTACTCAAGTCCCTTTGGGGAAAACATTTGTCCTTGCAGAAGATTTGCCCCTCCATCATAGCGTCTGCCGGCATCGCTGCGAATATCGCTTACCGTCATCAACTGAACAAAGAGAACCTCGCTGATATTGCCGTTCAGAAACCACGCCCTGCCGTCACAAAATGCCGCTAAAACGCCGCCCGGATGAGACGATGACGGTCTTGCCGAATTGTACCAATTATCACCATCATCATCAAACTGATAATTCCCGAATTTGTTCAGCCAACAGGGAACTCTGCCGTGATAAATACCGGTATTCGGCGCGTGAAAAACTCTTTGCTTCGTATCCTGCACTGAAATAAAACCTCTCGTCCCCCCTGCGGTTGTTCCGTCAAAAACGCCCGCTTCAGGATAAACGGTATTGCCGGGGTCTTGCTGATGATTAGGGTCGCCGGTAGTAAGAGTCAGACCCGCGTCCCCTGCATACCAGCGGGGAAAACAAAACGCCGTCATTCCTTCAATCATATCATTACCGGCAGAAAGTGCGTCTGGTGCCGGAGTAAACGTCCCGTCTCCATTATCTGTTACGGCGTTTGATTTCCCGTTACGGCGGCATCGAAAATGTAAATGCGTTGTTGGGTCTGCCGGGTCATCGGAAATCCAAAAACCCGCCTGAATGTTTTCGGAAAGCAGCAGCGTGTACGATGTTCCGTCGAAACGTGAAATGGTGTCAAGTTGCATAACGGGACGGTTTCGTAATTGTTTTGTCCCTGCCGCTTCCTCATCCATAACAATTCTTGCCCGGTCAAGGAATACACCGTTATAGACGTTGGAGTCCGTTGTCCACGGGTCGCCCTCGGCAAAGTCGTCCGTGCCGCCTCCGTTGACAACGTAATTCAGTCCGCCGCCTCTTACCGGACGCTTGTCATTGCTTGGGCAGAGAACCAGTGCGATTTCGGGGATTTCGCCCGGTTTGACGGCACTCGTTGCCGGATCGCTGCCGGCTTTCAGATTACTGAAAAGTGCCGTTTCTTCGCAAAACGGCAGAATGGAGAAAAACCAACTGACTTGTCCGCGGACACCGCCGGTGGTGTTTCCTGGTGCGGCTTCCCCGCCTTGGATGTTATCGCCGCCGGCGGAAGCACCGCCGAAATAACCATAATCACGCCAGCCCGGAAACTGGCGGTAAGAATTTTCGTAGTGCAGCAGTGCAATGCCGAGTTGTTTCTGATGATTGAGGCACTGTGTCCGCCGACCGGCTTCCCGCACGGCTTGGACGGCTGGAATCAGCAGAGCAATCAGCACGCTGATAACGGCGATGACAACCAACAACTCGACCAGGGTAAATGCTTTTTTCATTGGAATGTATCGGAGAGAAGTTATAGAGCGAATGCTAATCGTGCGCCTCCGCCTCCATAAATTATACGCTAAAAACCGGTAAGTTACAAGGAAAAAACGGAAGGTTCTGAAAAGGTTTTCCGTTTTTTTACCGTGCAGCATCGTTAGCATCTTTGTGCGAAACACGCCTTTATGGGCTGCCATAATTGCCCGCCGCTATATGTAAAGGCTGCCGGAATGCAAAAAACGCCCTCTTACGGCACTAAAACGCATAGCACATATCCCGCTTTGGGGTCGTCTGGATTTTAATTATTCACTCCCGTCATCGGTATCGCCAACATCGCGGCAACGGCACGCAGAAGTTCCGACTCTTTGGACGTAATTTGTCCGTCGTATTTCACACACGTTAAAAATGACTCATATATTTTTTTCTTCAAAGACGGTGCCGTCTCGGCTAATTTTCGTAACGAATTATCAAAGAGAACAATCGTTGTTTCGTGCAGCGGCAAAATGCTGCCGGTCAATCCGAGTTCTTGTGCGGCGGCGGAAAATGCTCCCTGTACTTCCTGCACTGCATTATGTCCCGAATACGCTAAAAACGACAGTACCGTAATACACTCCTGCCGAACGTTTGTTAATGCCGTGTAACGCACCGATAACTGTTTCGCTAATCCAAAATGAATGTCTAAATCCCGAAGCAGCAC
Source organism: Planctomycetaceae bacterium (assembly GCA_031289675.1). Taxonomy (GTDB): domain Bacteria; phylum Planctomycetota; class Planctomycetia; order Pirellulales; family Thermoguttaceae; genus WRKP01. The sequence continues at coordinate 10,725 of JAITOZ010000092.1, read as the reverse complement.
GGCTTTAAGCGTATATTCAAATAAATCCATCTTGTTGTCAGCGGCAATCAGATTATCGACCGCCGCAGTGAATTGCAGATACTGCGGCTTCGACATTGACCGCAACGCCGATGAAACCCGCATTGCCAGCGGAATTTTTGCACTCTCTTCCAGTTGCTGTATCTGCGGATAGAGCCGCAGCGTTTCTTTAACAAGGTAATCTGAAGTGATTGCCGCAAGTTGCCGCCGCCGTATGTCTTCTTTTCCGTCAAGGAGCAAAGCAAAAAACACGCTCTGGGCTGTCAACGGGTTACCTGCCGATTCTGCTGCCGATTCGGGAATCGAGGCAGGGAACAAAGAGGCAGACGCAGCGGATGCAATAGACGAGAGTATCGGAGCGGCAACGCCGGTTTTCGGCGGAAATACCTGCCCAAGAGCAGAAGGACGGCGGTTTGTTTTTTGTTCTTCATTTATTAAATTGACCGGAACAATTTCTTTAGGAAACTTTCCGTCAAATGACGGGTCAATACGCTTAATCCGCAGCGGCAGCGGCGGATGTGTTGCCAATAAATCGCCGAGCGAGAACATACTGCACGCATTGCCGAAAAAGAGATGGCTTGCTTCGGCAGCACTCGGCGAGAGCATTTGCGAGCCGACATTCGGGCAGCCGATTTTTTTGAGCGCACCGGCAATACCGTCGGGGTTGCGGGTGAACTGGACTGCCGAAGCATCGGCGAGAAATTCACGCTGCCGGGAAATCGCCGCCTGAATCATCGCAGAGAAAAAAACGCCGATGTAGCCGAGAACCATTACGGCTAAACCGCCGAGAATAATCATTGATCCGATGCCGGCACCTGCACCTTTATCATTATTTCTGGAGGAATTTTGCGGCAGATAAAGTCCGATGCGGAACGCAAAATAACCGATGGTTGCCAATAACTGCAAGCCGAAGAGGATACCGATGAGCCGCAGATTCATCCGCATATCGCCGTTGAGGATATGCGAAAACTCGTGAGCGATGACTCCCTGCAATTCATCGCGGGTCAGGAGTTCGACCGTGCCGCGGTTGACCCCAATGACGGCGGCGTTCGGAGAAAAACCGGCGGCAAAGGCGTTAATGCTGTGTTCGTTGTCGATGATGTAAATCGTCGGGACGGGAATACCGGAGGCGATTGCCATTTCTTCGACAACGTTGTACAAACGGCGTTCGGCAATGTCGCGGGAGTTCGGCGAAATTTGCCGTCCGCCGAGCGATTCGGCAACAGATTTTCCGCCGCCTTCGGAGAGTTGAAACGATTTTAGCAGACTGGCTCCGAAGATGATGAGCAGTAAGATACCGCAGGCACCGGCAATCAACCCCGGGTCAGGCGGTGTATCGGACGCAACCGCTGCGGTAATCAAAAGGCACGCAACGCATCCGACGAGACCGGCAACGCCGAGAATGTAGAGAAATACGAGAAGTACCGTGCGTTTTTTCGCTTGCTGCTGATGCTGAAAAAAATTCATTGGGTAACACCTTGGGAGTTGCGACTGCTCAATTTACGGCTGACAGAGTATCGTTTGTTCCCGTCCCGGTCCGACAGACACAATTTCAACGGGGCTGCCGACCAAAGTGCTGATACGTTGGATATAGTTCTGTGCACTGACCGGCAAATTGCTGAATGTCCGTACCTCCGTGATGTCTTCCTGCCAGCCGGGCAGCGTTTCATAAATCGGTTCGACTTGCCGTAAATCGTCAACGTGGCTGGGAAACGATGTGATGAGTCTTCCGTCTAATTTGTAAGACGTACAGATTTTTAACTCATCAAACGTACTTAATACATCGAGAAGCATTACGGACAGCACGTCAATGCCGCCGAGCCGGGCAGTGTAGCGGGCGGCAACTGCATCGAACCAGCCGCAGCGGCGCGGACGTTTCGTTACCGTACCGTATTCGTTGCCTCGGTCGCGTAGTTTTTGTCCGGTATCATTCGCCAGTTCCGTCGGAAACGGACCGCCGCCGACACGGGTTGTATAGGCTTTGATAATGCCGACATATTTTTTGATAAAATGCGGCGGGACACCTGCCCCCGCGCACACTCCCGCTGCACTGCTGTTGCTGCTCGTTACGTAGGGAAACGTACCGTGGTCAATATCGAGGAGCGAACCTTGTGCCCCTTCAAAAAGGATACGTCTGCCTGCATCGACGGCATCGAGCAAATAAGCGGACGTATCCGCAACATATTTTTCCAGCCGCTCCGCATAGCCCTGATACTCACGATAGACCGCTTCGGCATCAATATCTGTGTCAATACCCGGCAGCATGTGCGAATTATCTGCTTCGCCTATCAATCCGTTAAAGAGGCGATTTTTTGCGCCGGCAATCGTTTGAATTTTATTTTTGAAGTCCGGCTTGAACAAATCGCCCAATCGGACAGCGAGCGAGCGCCCGTATTTATCCTGATAACACGGACCGATACCCCGCATAGTTGTCCCGATGGCTTCACCGCCGGCGAGATTATCAAAGAGGGCATCCTCGATTTTGTGCCACGGAAAAATAACGTGGGCGCGGTCGCTGATAAGCAGGTTTTGCCCGACCGCGATACCTTGTTTGATGAGCGTGTCGATTTCATTGAGCAGAGCGGCAGGCGAACAAACGACACCGCCGGCAATAACACATTGGACATTAGGACGGAAAATCCCGCTGGGAATCAGCGACAATTTGTATTTTTGCCCGTTCATCACAACGGTATGTCCTGCATTCGCACCGCCCTGATAACGTACAACAATGTCATGCTGCGCTGTTAGCAAATCGACAACTTTTCCTTTGGCTTCGTCTCCCCATTGAAGCCCGATTACAGCAGTTCCCGGCACTATTCACCTCCTGTTGACAAAAATCACACCCGTTCCGATAAATTATTGTACCCTGCCGGCAGCGAAAAGGCAAGAGACGCATCAACGGCAAAGTTTTTGTGAAGCGGCATATTTTTACCGTTGACGAAAAAATCCCTAAAATCCTGCTTCTCTACGTCTTCTGCGCTGGGAAAACTCCTCTTGACTCATCGGCAGAATTTTCTGATACTCCGTCCCTGATATTCTGCCGGCAAGATGATGCAAACCAAATAATGATGACAAGTAAAACTTTAACCGGATTTTGTGTGTTTGTTCTGTCTGGCGGTCTCTTTATTTGCGGCTGCCAAACACCTTTGGCAATTAAGCAACTGGAAGCCAAAAACCCGCTGGCAAAAAATGCCGCTAAAACACCGGCAAAAATTGTTGATGTCTGGAATCCCTGCGTCCAAACAACGACAGACGGACAGGCACTGCGCGGGCTTGCCGGACGGATACACTTTTACGGTAACAGCAAGAAAAATCAAGCGGTAAAAGTGGACGGCGACGTTACTGTGTTCGTCTTTGACGGACAGGAAAAAAAACCCGAACACGCAAAACCTCTGAAAGTTTATCATTTCTCTGCCGATGTGCTGGAAAAACAGCATTATGCGTTCAAAAAGCCGCTCGGACACGGATACAATTTTTTTCTGCCCTTCGATGCACTCGGCGGACCGGAACGGAATCTTGTCCTGATGACGCGATTCGATGACCGGCTCGAAAGTCAACTTGTTATTGCCCCGCCGGTCAACACGGTTTTGTCGGGGACGCAAATTGAAGAACCGAACAATCCGTCGGTACAAGAGTTTCTTGCTTCCCGCTCCGTTTTAAGTGAAGCAAACAAAACCATCGCGGAGCAGCAAAACGGTATCGAACAGGTCAATTATCTCGAAGAAAAACAGAAAAAGCCGGAGGTAAAAAAGTCTGAACAGCGAAACATCTCTACGATACGTTTGAGTGAAAATATGCTTCGGCGTTTGTCGTTTGAGAACAATACTGAACATGGCAGCAATGACCAAAAATGAATTGCGGCTTTTGGTGAAAGTCCATCTCGGTGCGTTGACGGACTTTCCGCAGCGCAGCATTTTGGTACAGCGAAATCTGCGGCAATATCTTACGGCGTTCTTAAAGCCGTCTGCCGGCTTGATGACATACATCAGTTTCGGCAGTGAAGTTGTTACAAAAAACATTGAAGATTTTTTTCCGTCCCTGTGCCGGTTTCTTGCCGTCCCGATGATACAAAACGGTGAAATTGTACCGGTGCGGATAGAGTCCGGCGATGAGTTAGAAGCGGGGACGTTCGGTATTTTGGAGCCGAAACCGCCGGTGTATCGAGACCGCAGCCGGCAGATAGCGTTGGATGACATTGACGTTGTTCTTGTACCGGGCTTGGCTTTTGACCGCAGCGGCAGCCGTCTTGGCAGAGGCAAAGGATATTACGACCGTTTTCTCAAAAAGTTAAAGCCGTCGGCACTCAAAATCGGTCTTGCTTTTGAGTGTCAGATATTCGATGAGATACCGGCGGACGGCAGCGATGTTCCGTTGGACTTGGTCATTACGGAACGGGGCAGGGTAGATGAGTCACGGGCAGCATTACCATAAATGGACAGGGCAAATTTATTTGCTGAAGACGGCAATTTCGGCAGGCGGATAGGAACGCTGCTTTCGCTGTTCCGCCGGCACTGGCAGCGTTGCAAAATCGAACCGGTCATCGGCTTCAATCACAAAGAGCGATTCCGGCGGTGCCTCTTCGTAAAGACTGCCGATCAATTCCAGCATTTCGTCTTTTCTCGAATGGTAAAAATCGTAAGGCGGACAGCAAAACACGAGCATCGGGATACCGTCCTTCGGATGTTCCTGCCGGTTTTTTACCCAGTAAAAGGCATCGGTTTTTTGTAACTTGCAGATACCGGACAAGTGCAGCGATTCGATATTTTTTTGTAACAAAAAAGCCGTCGGCAAATGGATTTCGATAACAGTTGCCGCCGCTGCGCCGCGGCTGACGGCTTCGATTGCCGCCGCACCGGTGCCGCCGAAAAGGTCAATAACGTGTGTCCCTTTGATGCCCGGACCGATAAGATTAAAGACGGATTCGCGAACCCGGTCTTTCATCGGACGCACTCGGTTATCGCCGGTGTAGAGTAATTTACTGCCGCGAAACCTGCCGCCGATGATGCGTAATCCAACAGGTTCTTTTGTTGCCGGCTGACTGCCGATATTGCGATTTTTCATTACCGCATTATAACATTGCCGGATTGTAAATTGCAGCAGGGCTTGAATTCAATCACAAATAAGGTACAATGACGGCAGGTCTATTCTGAAAGGATACATAATGAAAAGATACCCGATGAAACGCATTCTGCTTGGCGCATTACTGCTGCTCGGCGCATTACTTTCTCCCGCATTGCCGCCCGGCATCGCCGCCGAAGACGGCTGGGTTTCGATTTTTAACGGCACGAACCTCGACGGTTGGAAGTCCAACGAAAAGTACGAAGGTTTCGAGGTCAAAGACGGTGTCATTACCGGACACGGGAAACGCAATCACCTCTATTATATGGAGGAACTGAAAAACTTCGAGTTGAAACTGGACGTGAAAATTTCCAAAGGCGGCAATTCCGGCGTGTATGTCAAATCGCAATGGCAGGACGAGACGTGGCCCGTTACCGGTTTCGAGTTGCAGGTCAATTCGTCGCACAGCGACCGCGTCAAAACCGGCTCGTTGTACAACATTATCAAGTTGCCGAAGGCTCCGCACGGTGATGACGAATGGTTCACATATCACGTTTGCTGTCAGAACGGCAGTTTAACGGTGTATGTTAATGGTCAACTGCTTTACACTTATGTTGACCCGATGGAAAAGGGCGGGCAGCCGCAAGACGGCAAAATCACGGAAGCGAACAAGCGGATTAGCCAAAAAGGGTACATTGCGCTGCAACAGCACGACCCGAAAAGTATTCCGTCGTTTAAGAACATTACACTCAAAAAACTGCCGGATTAGGGAGAAGCCGTTCCGCCCCCGCCGGACTTCCTGCGGTTGTTCCGGTTCCGGCGGAATTACCCCACATTCTTTCTTATGCGGCTGTAATCATTTTTGCAAGAACCTTGCGAACGGTCTCATAACAGGCGTGTTTCACTTTACTGGCGTTATATTTGTCTTGGGAAACAATAGCGTACAATAACTGCCGTTCTTCGCCGGTGAGCGTGACTTTATATTTTCAACCATAAGAACCTCCGTGTAACGAAAAATCAAACAACGGCAGCATTATAACTTCTCAAAAATAATGTCAATAATGGTCATCAATTTGAAATGGATAGGATAATAGTGGTGAGCGGCGGGTGATACGGTATTGGAAAAATCGCCGCTTCTCACTCCCCTAAATTAACTCATCGGTATAAACAGAATAATCAGCACGACCGGCTAAATCAATACGATGTGACCTACACATCGGGAAAATCCGGTATATCCGGTATATCAGTCAATCGCCGCGCCTCTGCCTGACGATTGAAAGGGTAGATAGAAAATCTTTCAAAAGATATTTCAGAGACGATTCAACTTCAAGGACCATACCAAAGGATTATATTGATATGACACGGAACGCTAAAAAAACCATCGCCGCCGGTTTGGGCGGTCTCCTCGTTCTCGGATTCAGTTTTGCTCACGCTGCGGATGCCCCCAAACAGGTACCCCGTGTCCAACACGAAATGGTGCCGCACATCGTTCTACCGGAAACGATTCAATATAAAAAAACGGCAAAAACGGTTCCTGACGGGGCACACGGCAGTATTTCGCCTTACGTTGCCTCTTATACGCCGTTTCCGTCGTATCAGGTTCCGTATTCGGCCGAGTTCCGAAGTGTCGGACAATCCGTGTATCCCGTCTCGCCGGAGTTACTGCCCGAACCGCTGCCGGAAGTAAAGCAGCCGGAAGCGGACAGGGCTGAAAGGTCTGCCGATATAATCGGCGATGTTCACACAAACTACATTCAGACAACGGTAACGGAAAACCTCAAAGATAGCGGCAGGGACATTTCTCTCACGGACGTTGCCGAACCGATTCAACTGGCAGCGGATAATCAGGAATTGATTCCTATTTTACCGGATGCAGGCGGCATTGAACAGACCGGCATATTTTGTCAGCATCCGGCAAAAACGCCGACAGCGTGGTCGTTTAGTTCGCCGATTTGCAAAGTTGCCTCTGTTCCGAACGGCTTTGGCAATGGGCAAGGTTACATTTCTCAAAACGGTTTAAGAGGCAGCAATCAGCAAATTGCCTTTCAACCAGCAGGTTTGCAGCCGGCAGGTGTGCAAGCCGGTACGCCCCAGCCCGGAACACCAGCGGATGCCAATGCCGGTGCCGCAGCGCAGGGGATTCCGTATTCTACTTTTCAATTAGGCAACTTTAACGGACAGGAACAATATGCTGCTCCGCAAGCACAGGTATTGCCCAACGGAATGATACTTTTAACATTACCGCCTGACCATAACCGGTGCGGTATTCTCCGATGCCGCAGCGGAGCATCGCCGCGGACATTGCTTTTGCCGCCGTCATCGGCTTTCGGTGCAGCACCGGCACCGGTCAATCAAGCGGCAACGTTTATGCCGTCAGGTAACGGATTTGCCGGTTATCCGCAGGCAGCGATGATGAATCCGATGATGCCCAATCCGGTATTTAATCCGGCGGACTATATGTCTGTTGCGTATCAGCCGCAAATATTGCAAATGCAACTGGCTCAAACACCGCAAGCCGCTCCGGCAGAAACAGAGGGGAAAACGGCGGATAACAAAGATGCCGCAAAAGACGGACAACAGCAGCAAGTTGCTGTACCGAACGCCGGAGGTTTATTGGCTACACCCTACGGTTATGTTGCCGTACAGACGCTACCTCAACAGGCTATGCTCCAGCAGGTTATGCCCCAGCAGGCGATACAAAATCCGGCATATAATCCGTATGGAAATCCGTATGGAGGATTTTACGCAACGCCTTACGGTTATGTTGCGGTGGGACAGCCGCAGATTCAGCCGATTGGCGGCGGTATGACGGCAGGCAATATGAATATGATGATGGGCGGGATGATGCCGCAACAGCCGGCATTTGGCTACGGTTTTCCTGCTCCTTCACAAAACGTAACGATTGCTGACCTTGCCTTGCTTTTATCGCAGATGAATAACCAGAACCATCGGCGGGGCTTGTTTGAGCGGGTTGCCGAGCGGCGTGAAGAGCGTAGGAAGAATCGTTCGGCAGATGACCCGATGGCGCAACTTTGCCAGTCTTGGGCAACGCCGTACATTTCGCCGGAGACATCGCTGCGGATGCCGAGCCGCAATGCGTATCCTTATGGATATTTCGGGGCGCAAGCCTTGCCGGTCAGTACGGCAAACTACGGCGGTTATCACAACTTGTCTTTCGGAAATACAATGTATCCGGGGTTGTATTGACCTTTGCGGATACAAAACAGCAGAAACAAAAGCCGCTTTCGCTTTGAATGGAAACCGGCTAAAAACAAACGAAAGGAGGCGGAAGTTAGGGTGTCTGTAACACCGGCTCCGCCTTTTGCCTATTTCTGTTTCTCCCTTTCGAGACGTTCTCTTTCCTCCTCGATAGGATTTTTCGGTGCATAAGGCATCAGACCGCTGACCTTTTCCTGCACCTCCGCTCCGACATCAAAGGAAAAGACGTTGCTCTTTTTCCGCTTCGTTACCTCCACCTGAAGCGGCGTAGTGTCTGCCGTCCGGTACTGCACGTCAACAAGGTCAACGTGATAATAACCCTTCGCCTCCTGAACTTCCTCAATCTTTTCAACGGTAATCTTGTATGTTCCCGCCGGTACGCCCGCATAAGGTCCGTTCGTTGACATATTCGCAACACCGCCGGTGTTGGTTAAACTCGACACCGCCCAGGTTGCCGTACCCTGTTCCGTTTCGTGGAAGACAAGTTTCGCATTCAAAACCGGTTTGCCCTCTTGAACGATGGTTACCTGACAAGGATACAACGGCGGCATACCCGGCGGATACTTCTGCCCGCAGCCGGCGGTTACCAACAGTAATAGCGTAATCGCAATGAAATGTTTCATAAGTATTCGTGGTTAGTTGTGAGCGGCAAGTGGTGAGTGACGTGTGGCGAGTTCGCAAGCGAAGAGTAAACTTTATCGGTTAGGACTCCTCCATTCCGACCGCAGGTCGAACTACTCGCCACTCACCACTACTATTTACGGCAGCGATACCGCTTCACCGTCGTTGATAGCACCCAACGAACCCCAAACGCCGTAGGGCGAAGGTCCTTCGGGCAACAAACCGATGTTGCGGTTCCGCCACGTCTTTAACGCCGCATTCGCCGCATCAGGCTGCACCGCGTGACTATACCCGTCATTCAGGCTGTCGTCCCAGCGCAAGTCGTCCCGCTGGGCATTGACGGTCTCTGGAATGTAATGAACCGAACCATCGCCGAACGCACTATTAACACCGGCAGTGTGGTAGGAACTCGGCGGCATAAATCCGCCGCTGGCATCGTAGTCCCAACTGATAGACGGACCATTGGGCGGCAGTATCGTATTGAAACAAACATCGTAAGTAGTCCAATAAGCGTAAGAGTTATAGAACTTCCACTGGTTGTCATTACCGCCGCTGGCACCGTCCGGTCCGTTATCAGGTCCGCGTAACAGAAAATATCCCGGTTTCCCTGTCGGCAGACCGCCCCGGTCAACGCCGTAAGACGACTCGTTTGCATACCTCTTGCCCGCGACAAGCCCCATTGCCCCGTCAACAGTACCGGCAATCCAACTATAATCGCCTCCGATAGCGAATTGGCTTACTACATTTGTAGAGCGGACAAAACTGCCGACAACAGAACCCTTGCGGTCATTCGACGTAATAACTTTTTCGCAGACAACAATGGTGTTGCTTAAGCCGTCGCTGATGTCGTTGAAGCCTTTGGAATCGCTGATATGTGTCCAGCCGTCAACGTAGGTGAACGCTGTCCGCATATCGTTCATACCGGTGACTCTTCCTGCGCTATTAGTGCCTGCAAACAAACCTTGGTGCCGGCGTGCAAAGTCGCCTTGCGACACCGTGTAATTGGTCATTGTAAAGTAATGACCATCATCGGTTTCGCTGCCTGCCGGAGCGGTGCCGTTTGAGTCGCTCGGACACAGAAAAGCACTGATGGGATTGTGATACATTTCGCCTGCGGCTGAACCTTCCCAGAAAAAGATACTCCAATTGACATCGGTGAACAGTGCATATCGGGCGTTTTGTTCGATATACGGCAGGATGCCGACTTGGACGGTACGGGAGCGATAGTTACCGTTAGTAACCCCGCCGTCGTCGTTATGCCCTCCGCCGATACCGTGAGCGGGAAGGACGTTATGGGTGTCAACGAAGTTGTGCATAGCCAAAGCGAATTGCTTCAGGTTATTCCCGCATTGCATCCGTCTAGCGGCTTCCCGTGCGGCTTGCACAGCCGGAAGCAATAGAGCCACCAAGATACCGATGATAGCAATGACGACAAGAAGTTCGACGAGAGTGAAGCCTATTCTACGGGATTCTTCTCTCTCTCTTACACTTACGTGAGGTCAATTTTGCAGCACTTTGCTGCGCTAACAGGGACGTAAACATAGCATTCTCCTTTTCAAAAGGCGGTTTTTGCAGAGGCACAATACCCCCGCTGTCAGCAATAGTATAACCTGTCAACAAACAAATGTCAAGCGGTTTCTGGAAATTTTTGCTTTTTTTGAAAATAATTTTTTTGAAAATAAGGTTTTCTTTTGTCCGAAACCCTTATTTTCCCCGGTACTCTTAATAGCACAGGTTCCCATTCATTGTTTCTCCTTATTTGTAAATTAAGGGAATAAGGGTAAGAGTTTGAAGACGCATTACTATTAA
>JAITOZ010000104.1 GCA_031289675.1 Planctomycetaceae bacterium | reverse complement strand
AGAGTAAATATCTAACTCCTAAACTTGTCAAGCCCCTAAAAGATATACCTCAATGCCCTGGTGGCTAGAAACCAGAAAGATTGGTAGATGTTCTCCGTAGCAATTTCCGAAAATTATTTGCCGCTCCCGTTGCTTTTGGTTGTGTGATAAGGTACACTGTACGCGTCACTACTTTTTTACAATTACTCACTGATGTCCAAGACAATTCTCAACGTCGGAATGCTCGGCTGTGGTTTTATGGGACGAACCCATTCAAACGCTTACTGCCAAGTCAATCACTTCTTCAACACGCCCTGCCAGCCGGTTCTTAAAGCCTGTTACGGCAGAGAGGAAGATATGCCCGCCCTGAAAAAATTTCAGGAAATGTGGGGTTACGAATCCATCGAAACCGACTGGAAAAAACTCATCGGACGCAGCGACATTGACATCGTCGATGTCGTTGCCCCGAACTTTCTGCACAAGGATATGGTCCTCGCTGCGGCAAGTGCCGGTAAAATGATTGTCTGCGAAAAGCCGATGGCAATGAATTACGCCGAAGCCGAAGAAATGGTCGCCGCCGTCGAAAAGGCAGGGGTCAAAAATATGGTTTCGTTTAACTATCGCCGTGTTCCCGCCGTTTCGCTTTTCAAACAGATAGTCGATGAAGGTCGTGTCGGCAGACCGTTCCATTATCGAGCAACGTATCTGCAAGATTACACCATCAGTGAAAAAGTTCCGTCCGGCGGTGCTGCTCTGTGGCGGCTCTCGGCAAAGGTCGCAGGCAGCGGTGTAACCGGCGACCTCTTGGCGCACTCCATTGATACAGCAGAGTGGATTAACGGTCAGATAGAAAAGGTTTGCGCACACACCGAAATTTTCATCAAGGAACGGAAAAATGCGGATACCGGTCAAATGGAAAAAATTACCATTGACGATGCCTGTATGTTTATGGCGGTATTCAAGAACGGTTCGGTCGGAACGTTCGAGTCAAGCCGCTATGCGCGGGGACGCAAAAATTACAGCACGATGGAAATCAACGGCGAACACGGAGCCGTCTTTTTCAATCTTGAAGAGCCGGAGTACATTGAATTTTTCCGTTACGCCGACCCCCAAACAGGAGCGAAGATCGAAGACCATTTGACCGGCTGGCAGAAGATTCTGGTGACCAACGGGGAGCATCCGTATATGAAAAATTACTGGGTGCCGGGAACGACGATTGGTTATGAACACACGTTCATCAACGGCTTGGCGGATTTTCTGTTGAGTTTGGGCGGCGGGGCGAAGTTTGAACCGGATTTCCGTACGGCGGCGCGGACGCAAAAGGTTTGCGATGCCGTCCTGCAAAGTGCCAAGGAAGAACGCTGGGTGGTGGTTTAGTGTAGGATTTCGATGTCCCGTAATGTAGCGGTTTTGTTTGCCATCTTGCGATGGCGGCTCTGAAGTCGATTCTGAACAATGCGTCTCGGCACGGTACGTCCTCCTTGGCTAAAAACGCGGGAAAATGCTATAATTTACGTATAGCGGCGAATTGCTGGTTACGTAACGAGTCTGTCTATGACTACACTGTTGTTGCTTTTTGTGTTTTTTCTTTGTCTTTCCGCAGCGCAAGGCGCGGACTCCGCAGCGGATGATTTACCGCCGATTGTGTTCACCGTTCGGTTTCAGTATGTCCGCGACCATCATAACACGGCGAACTTTTTTCCGTCCGCACAAAACGAATATAACACCGGCAAGTTCACGCCCGGCGGAGCATTAAAACTGCGGCATACTGACGGTGCGGTCGAAACTCTCCTTGAAACCAAAACCGGCGTTGTCCGTGACCCCGATGTGCATTGGGACGCAAAGAAAATCGTGTTCTCATACCGCAAGGATATAAACGATTCATATCATATTTACGAAATGAATCCCGATGACCGCAGCATCAGGCAGTTAACCTTCGCCAAAGATGTTGACGATATTTATCCGTTTTATCTTGCGGACGACAGCATCGGTTTTTCCTCAACCCGCGAACCGAAATACTGCGGCTGTAACCGGCATATTATGGCGAACCTCTATCGGATGGATGCTGATGGAGCGAACATTTATCAAATCAGTAAAAATACGCTTTTCGATTCGCGCGGAAGAATGCTGCCCGACGGACGGATTTTGTATGACCGCTGGGAATACGTTGACCGTAACTTCGGCGATTCGCAGTCGCTCTGGACGTGCAATCCCGATGGTACTAATCACGCCGTCTATTACGGCAACAACACGCCCTCGCCGGGTGCAGTCATTGACGCAAGACCGATTCCGGGCAGCGGTATGATAACCTGTGTGTTCGCAACCTGTCACGACCGTCCGTGGGGGGCGTTGGCAATCATTGACCGTAAACTCGGTATTGACGGCGATAAGCCGGTGCATCGCATTTATCCGCAAGACAGCCGAACACTTATCCGCGATACTTCGCCGAGTTTCAACCCCGACTTATTTGATGCCGTCAAGCAAAAAATCAGCAGCCCTATCACCCTCGATACAGAACGTGTTCTTTACACGATGCAAATCAAACCCAACAGTGAAAAGACGGGACTGTATCTCGGAGCGGTTGACGTGAGCGGAACGCTGCTTTACGAAGATGCCGAATACGGCTGTTATGAACCGGTACCGGTGATACTGCGGCAGCGTCCGCCGGTCTTGCCGATGAAGCGGGATTTCACAAGTACAACCGGTTTCTTTTATGTGCAGGATGTTTATCAGGGAACGCACCTGCAAGGAATTCAACGCGGCGATGTCAAATATCTGCGTGTTGTTGAGTCGCCGGAAAAGCGGTTTTGGTCAACGGCGGGCGGACTTTCAACGGTCAATCCGATGGTGAACTGGGACGAACTGATGACTAAACGTGTTATCGGCGTTGTTCCGGTAAACGCTGACGGTTCAGCCTATATGGAAATCCCGTCGGAAAAATTCGTGTATTTTCAATTACTGGACAAAGACGGTGTGATGCTGCAATCGATGCGCAGCGGTACCAGCGTGCAGCCCGGTGAAACAGCAGCGTGCATCGGCTGCCACGAGGACAGATTAGCAGCGGTCAATGTTAGCGGGCGGATTTTAGCCGCCGTTAATAGACAACCAGTAAAGTTATCAGACACTACACCGGCATATTCCTATATTGCCAACGTCCAGCCCGTATGGAACCAGTATTGCGTGTCGTGTCATAACGGCGAAAAGAAATCGCCGCTGGTATTGACTGGTGAAGCGGGATTGGTATTTAACCGTTCTTACAGTGAACTTTGGGCGAAACATTGGATTAAAACGGTCGGCAGCGGACCGGCAAAACATTTGCAGGCGAAAAGTTGGGGGACGATAGCGAGTAAGATTTATCCGTATCTGACAACCAATCACGAGGGAATCAATCTCAAAGAGCAAGCCCCCGATGCGTTTAAGAAAGTTGCCGAATGGATTGACCTCAACGGACCGTTTTATCCTGATTACGCAACGAGTTATCCTGAAAATCCTTACGGACGCTGTCCGCTGACTTATGGGGAGGTGCAGCAACTTGAAAAATTGACGGGGCAGAAAATTTTTGAATTTTCGCACGTCCGCGGATACAACATTCCGGCTTATTGGGACGAAAGGGAACAACTCAATCCGCGGGATGCCGTGTATCTGAAGGCATTCACATCACTTAATTTCGATGAGCCGCAAAAAAGCGTTGTACTTCAAGAGATAAAAAATAAACCTTCAACGTCAACTGATGTTTATAATGCGGCGTTACAAATTGTCCAACTCGGCGGGAATCGCATCGAGTACAACGGAGCAAATGATATTGGGGGGTTCCGGTATTGCGGGATGGACGTTTGGCGGGAAGCGAAGTATCAGTTGCGGCGGAGTCGGGAATTGGAAGTCCGCAAAGCAGTTGCGGAGGGACGGAAGTTGTACGATAAATGACGCAGGGCGTTTCCGATGAATCTGTGTTTCCCGTCTGCGTTGAAGTTTCGCCCCCAACGTGTTAGAATGTGTTCATCGAGCCTTTAACTTTTACCCATTCAACACCGATGCGATACATTGCCGTTCTGTTTTGCGTTTTTGCCGTCTCCGTACAGGCAGAAGACATTACGCTCTCCAACAATGCCGGCGTAAAAGTTACGCTGAAAAATAATACAACAAAGCAGGGCTGCACCGGCTGGGTACTCGATACTATCACGTACCATAACAAACCCGTCGGTAATCCGCTCGGCTGCCTGCTCTATCCGCGAAATGTCCGAACAGGCGAAAGTTTCGGTGTCGAGGCAAACGAAGCCAAAAAAATTGACGAACAAAATGCCGAACTGACCGGAGAAACGAA
>JAITOZ010000017.1 GCA_031289675.1 Planctomycetaceae bacterium | reverse complement strand
ATCTCCGAATTCAAACATCGGCGAATTAATCATTCAAAAGACTTTGCTGAAGGTAAAAATCATATTAACGGCATTGAAAACTTTTGGAATCAAGCGAAGAGACATCTGCGAAAGTTCAACGGAATTCCGCATAGTAAGTTCCATTTGTTTCTCAAAGAATGTGAGTTCCGCTTCAATTACGGACCGCCGAAAAAACGATTGACCACTTTGAAAAAATGGCTTAAAATAACCTCAAAATTGCCTTCCCCTTAGGCTATTATCTATGCCAGCCCCAAACTAAAACATATCTATCCATATTGTAAAGATTGATGGGGTACTACGTTTTATTTTTGTTGGATTTACGCAGTTTGCCCAATTTTGACTACCGAACGAATCTATTGATTGGAAGTCATAGCGTTTCTTGTTCGACAAAGGAATGGTTCAGCGTACGAGCGGGAGCAGCCCCGCGATAATGACTAAAGAAGATTCGGCAGCGCAACACGTTCGACTGACGGATTGTCCGCCGGTCCCGCTATTCTCCATTGCATAATCTGGTCGCCGACTCCGCCAATAAGACCGCTGATGAGCGGTATCTGCGTCCGGCGGTTGCCGAGACGGGTCTTCATCATCAGGTCGATACGGCGGCTGTCCAAAAACATTGTCCCGCTGCCGAATATCGAAAGTAAATTTCCCTCAAAGATAATCGGGTCAAAGGACACCTGATTGCCCGACATTTTGAAGTTGATATCTGCCGAATTGAATGTTCCGGTGTTCGGGTCTTTCTCACGGATACCTAATTCCCGCAATAACCGTAACATTGCCGGTGCTTCATAGACATCGGCATTCCGCAGTTCGATTTTTCCCGAAGCGGCAATCGGTGCGGCGTTCTGCTGATTCGCCGGCGGAACAATTCCCTGTATGTTAATATCTGTACAGTTTAATGTTCCCGCCGTCCGTTTGGATGCCGGTGAGAATTGTTTTGCCAGCAACGCTAAATCCGCACCATAGAGCGCAGAATTGATACTGTACGAAATTCTATCGCCGAACATCACCAAACCTTCGCCGTACAATTTTCCGCCGAAATAATCCGCCGTCACCGGCTGCGGCGGCACGTCCGGTTTTAACCGGTTTGCAGGCAAACCGATTTGCAGCCGGTTATTATTGTACGAAAATGTACCTTTCATTTCTGTTACAGGAAGTTGGTGAACGGTAAGCGATTCGAGATGCAGTCCGCCGCTGATGTGCAGTTGATTGTCTGCCGACCCGCCGGTAAAACGGATACGTCCGGTGATATGGTCTGCCGGAAAACCGAAACGGACGCTGTTATTGTGCAGAAATAAGGTTAAATCGAATTGTGAATCCGTCTTTGCACCGCTGACAAAACGGATATTGCCGGAAATGCCTGTCGGTTCTTTTAAGCCCGTTGTTACGATAATAGAACGTAAATTGTCCGGCAATGCTGCTAACAGTTCGCTGCCCACCGTCAGTTGCCGAACGTGCAGATTGGAAAGCGTTAAAACCGATTGACCGGCGGCATCAGAGCAGAAATCGAGAGCCGTCTGCATTTGCACATCGCCGTTCGCCGTCTCGACGAGACCGCAGCGCAGGGTTCCATTTTCGTAGAGAAAGTTTCCGCTGACATTTTGAAACCGGTACGGAAACTTATCGGGACACAGCGACAAACCAGCGCGCGGCAGAGATTGAAAACGCAAATCAAGATGTCTGTCTCCAATCTGATAAACAATCTGCGCATTGACATCTACATTCCCCTGAATATGCAGACTTTTCAAAAGTTGATGCTTTTGAGTTTCTGTAACAGCAGCGGTCAACTGTTCGTCCGCCGGAAGATTGCCGGCAAACACATTGAGTTTGAACATATCAGGATGCAGCGAGCCGCTGCATTGAAACGAGGCACTGCCGTTTGAAGCGGTAACGTGTTCAAACGTCCAAATATCGTTACGAAATTGCAGCATACCGGTAATATTATTGACCGGATACGGAAACTTTTCATATTTTGCCGACGTATTTTGTAACACTATATCAAATTCCTTTTCGAGACCGGCAGACGAAGACTCAGCGGACGGCATCTCATCGGGCGTGAGACGGAAAACGAGATGAGCGTTTAATTTCCCCGACGGATGCAAATCGTTTGCGAGTTGCCGTGTTGTTTCGGGCAGCGATGTTATCAGTTTGTCGTCTATCGGAACATTTTCAGCGATAATATCTGTAACACCGGTTACGTCGGCGGTCAGATTGCGGTAATGTCCTTCGACCGTTACTTTCAACGGGTCATCGGGACGTGAAAGGAAACGGAAATTGATTGCCGGATTATCGCCGGATTTATTGTCGATGTATATTGAACCGGAAAGCCGCTCCGCCTTATAGGGAAAATTTTTGTACGCAAAAGCCAACTCGGCAACTTGCAGCGAGACGCTCTTCGGCTCCCAGCGGTTATTTTTGTAACACAATTCGGCGTGAACATCGGCAAGGGCATTATAATCAAATTTCGCCAAAATCTGCTGCGTCTTTCCGTTGAGAAACGGTGACAAGACTTCGGCGAGGCGTTCATCGACCGTTAATCCGCGTATGTTGGCGGTCAATTCGGCACTTTGACGTTTTAGGAGTCCCTGTTGAGAATACGTCACCGCAATGCGTCCCGCTTCACCGGAAGCGGTCAATTTATTGATACAAAAACCGCTGTTATCGGCAGTGAATTTAACGTTTAAATCCGTAAGCGTCCGGTTCAAGGCGGGAACGTCGAGATACCCCTGACTGAAAATCCCTTCACTTTGAAAACGGAAACCGAGTTCCGCCTGCGCATCAGAAGATGCTTGAATACGGGAATCGAGCCTGCCGGTGAACGAACGGGGAAAATCTGCCGGTACGTTGGGAATGTATTGCAAGAGGCTGTTGTCCCAGTCCAACTGCCGGCACTCGGCGGCGGCGTGCCAGTTTTTTGTAACGGAATCGAAAACCGCATTGACCGTCAGGCGGCGGAGTTGCTCCGATTGCAAAACGCCTTGCAGCGTCCATTGAGTCTTTTCTCTTACACACTTTGCCGTATCTAATTTCAGTTTCACCGCTTCGCCGGCAACGGCTTCATCGCCGTAAAGAATGACGGCATTTGCGATCTCAATCTCTTTGAGTGAAGTCATTCCCTTCGCTTCTGTGTCTGCGGAAAACAGCGTCTCCCAATCAGTAAAATGTCCGCTTCGGGAACGTGTTAGAGAAATGATAGGATTTTTGATTTCGATGCGTTCAATTTTGAAGTCTTTGTTATAAAGTGCTTGTGAGGAAACGGGACATTCTATATCTATTTCACCGATGCTGATAAATTTACTTTTATTTGAAGAGGTAACGGTAACATTTTTCAGGAGAATATGTTTCCATTCGACGAGTTCGGCGAAACCGATTTGGAAGGTGAATTCGGGGTGCCGTTTTTGGAGTTCGGCAAGGGCGAACACTTTGATTTTGTTATTGACCTGCGATAAAGCGATAGCGCAGACGACCGCTCCGCCGAGAAGGAGGATGAGCAGCGACCAAAGAGTAACGGACAGAGTATGACGCAATTTCACAGCGGAGCATAACGATTTCGCCGGAGGGAAGCAAGAGGAGCGGGGGAGCAGGAAGCGGCGCGTCATTCCCTAAAACCGCACGCGCACCGGCAGCAATTCGTGGGCGTGTATGTCCATCAGAACGGCATCGCCGTCCGTTTTCAGCGTCTTCACTTCCCCGCCGAGCAGATTTATCGCCGCTGCCTCTGCCGGATTACGGAACATCCGCAGCGCAAAGTGCGCCCGCCGCCCCTCCGTCTCCAGCAAATAAACGATGAAACCGGCAGCGTTAGCGTCCTTGATAAGCGGCTCCCAATGCAGGGCAACAACACGATGACTCTCAATTTGAAAAAACCAATAAGACTGACCGGCAGAATGACCGCCGCCGGCAGCAGGAGTATTATCGTACAAAAAAGCCTGCGAAACCGGTACAGGATGTTTCACGTTCACGCCGAGAGCCGAGCGGTAATGCGATTCAACGGCGGCTAAACAAGTATCGAGTTGCTGCGCCGCAACCCGGCGGTGTAACGGTAATCCCTGCGCAAAAAACGTCAGCGATTGATTGGTGTTGCGTAAATCAATAAACAGCGGGGCGGTAAGACGCTTACTAGTAAGAGGATATAATCCGTCGCTGATGCCGCCGCATAAATCAAACGTGTTGTCATTCCAAGCATAACGGACAGCAAAATAGGAGGCGGCAGATTCAGGAGTCTCGTCGGATTTTCCGCCGCTCTCTGATAGACAATTTTCTGAAGGGCAAATCCCTGATAAAGGAGTTAAATGTAACGAAAATTCGAGCAATTGACTTTCCCTGCGGACACGCACCGTTTCACTGTAACGGGCGGCAACTGTTCCGCCGGGCATAACGAGTCTGCCGGTGATTTCCAATTCACCGGCAAGCGGCGTATTTTTCGTAACGGTTATTTTGTCCGCCGCCTGAATCGAATACTCGTGTCCGCTGAAAAAAGCGAGTTGCCGCGAGAGTAAATTGAAACGGGACTTGGACGTAAAAACCGACCGCAACATTCCCGATGCCGCATCAAATTTTGCCTGAAAATAGCCGTTTTCCAACAGATACACCGGACGCTTACTGCCCTTGCCGAGGTCATCTGCGGTCTGCCGAATCAGCAGCGGAGCGGACGATTTTTTTGTAACAGATTTTGCTGTAATATCTTTTTTGGAGACAAACGGCAGCCATTGCCGTACTGTGTTTCGTGCAGATGACAGACGGGAAACCGGCATTTCGGCAGCAGGCAGGGCAGCGGCACTCGAATTTTTGTTACCTTTTTTTTTAACAACCGCCCCCATCGGCGGCAACTCAACGGCATTATCGTCAGCGTCAAAAATCTTTAGCGGAAAACTAAAATAATTCACAACCGCACCGCTGCCGGTCAACATTTTTGTTACATTCTTGGTTTCCGGCGAATGTTCTAATAACGTCAATAGTGTGTTTTTTGCCGATTCCGTTAAGCGTTCGATTGCCGCCGTGATGCCGGTTTTCGTATCCGCTGCTGTTTCACACGGTGGATAAGCCTCGAAGCCTGATTTTTTGACTCCGCCGCATTGCGCCGTATTCTCAAAATACTCTTCAATGTTAAGGAACTGACCGAGACTTGTTGTGTATTCGGTCATACACCGCAGGTACGGCAAGTACGGCGATGTTTGTCCCGGAAACAGCGCAAAGACCGATGTCGGCGCATTATCGTTATTCAGCGTTTCGCCGAGTTGCTGCGCAAAAGTAAAAAAACTTAACGCCTTTGAAGCATCGGCAGGATAACGAATCAGCGCATCAATGTCCGTTCCGTCAAGCCCCTGCCAAATCATTTTACTCTGTCCGTCATCGCCGGTTTTCCAGCCGTCAAGCGGAGCAAAATGAATCACGCCTGTGAAACCGCAAAGACGCAGTAACTGCGGTAAAACAGGTGTCAAAGCAGTATGCTGACTGCCGTAAATCACCGGCGAGACATTAAAGGTTTCCCTGTAAAGCGAAACAGTTTCGATAATCCGGTCGGCAGCATCAAGCAGCGGTAATTCGTTAAAGGATAACTGTCCGCCGCTCTGCGGTGTCTTTCCGCCGGCAATCCATTGAACTCTGCTGGCAGCACAGGCATCTTTGAGAGCGGCAAACGTTTCGGGATATTTTTCCGGCAAGGCTGCGGTTAACGAGTCGTCTATGAACAAATTAAGCGTCTGCTCCTGATGACTTAAAAGGCTGCGCAGCGGTTCGCCGGCTGTCGATTCTGTTACAAGAATCAATTCGACAAAGTAATTCGTTACCGGATAATAGTTGTCTCTCATTCGGGACAGTTCCTCGAATACTTCTTTAAGGCTCCGTTTGGTCAATTCTTCATTGCCTTCATTATTGTAACGGACGGCATCGAAGAGGGCGGCTTTAAGTGCCGCATCGTTGTTTGAGTCGATATAATGGAGACTTCGTGCCGTCAAGTCGGTCAGGAGTTTCGCAACGGCAACAGCGCGGAAGGCGTTGAGTAATTCATCGGATACCTGTACATTGTCCGGTATATTATCGGGGGGCTTATGCTCCTTGCTCTTAAAGGGGCTGCGGATGACAAGACACTCTTCGGTCTGCTTGTTCCATTCGTCCGTCCAGGAGTGTTCGCAGCAGGGCGGCACGATGACGATATCCCGCTGCAAATTATAAGCCGGATAGGTTGCGGATTCCCAGCGGGGCATTTCACATTCGTTCTGCCCGCCGCGTTGAACGTCCGCTTGCAGAACTGCCGGATGAAACGCCGCCGTCCAAGCGTCAAGCAATTCAGACGCTTCCGTTTCTGTTAAGTCCGTTGCTAACGAGTCAAATGTCGAACAAGGGTAGAGAACAATAATGGACACGGGGGAATTGATAATTGATAATAGAGAATTGATAATGAGAAGGAATTGTCCATTATCCGTTATCCGTTACCAATTATCAAATTCCCGATGTCTGATTTCTCACGAGACGAAAATATTCCCGATGCCTTTACACAATACGTCAGCGGGCATATTGCCGGTTTGGGACAGTTTGCTGTTTTCACGGCGCAAACGTTCTCTTGGCTTTTCCTGAAAGTGCCGCAGCGGGACCAACTCGTTCACACGTTTTACAATACCGGCGTGTTAAGCCTGCCTGTGGTGATGCTTACGGGTATGTTTATCGGAATGGTTCTTGCCGTCCAGACGTTTACGCAGTTTCAGCAAATCGGTATTGAGTCGATGCTCGGCGGCGTGATTAGTCTTTCGCTTGTTCGTGAACTGGGACCGGTACTTGCTGCCGTGATGCTTGCCGGGCGCGTCGGCAGTGCCGTTGCTGCCGAACTCGGTACAATGCGTGTAACGGAACAAATTGATGCGCTGACAAGTATGGGCACGAATCCGGTGTATTATCTTGCTGTCCCGCGTTTTTTGGCGTGCCTAATTTTGATACCGGCACTGACGGTGATAGCGGACTTTACCGGCGTGTTCGGCGGAGCATTTTACTGTATTTATGTTCTGGACATAAACGCTCACTTTTATTGGGACAACGCATCGGATTTTGTCGGTTTTTTTGATATTTTGGCGGGAATGTGCAAGAGTATTTTCTTCGGCGGCAGTATTGCGTTGATAAGTTGTTATCAGGGTTTCCATTGCCGGGCGGGTGCGGAGGGGGTCGGCAGAGCGGCGACGCAGTCTTTCGTGTATTCGTTTGTGGCGATATTGCTGTTGGATTTGCTGCTCGGTATTATGACAGACCGCTTTATGCAGATGCTCGGTATCTCCAACGGACTAATGCGGTAGCATCGGCGGGACTCCTCCCCGCTCTTTTGCTTATCACGCTAAAAACTAATTTCCCAACGATTGCAGCGGGGCGGGGATGCGTCCGCCGAAGTTGACAAAACCGGCACTCGCTCCGACATTGCGAACCTCCAACACCGGCGAAGAACCGAACAAGCCGCCGAAACTGACCATATCGCCCGCCTTCTTTCCCGGTACAGGCACAAGCCGCGCCGCCGTTGTCTTATTGTTGATTACGCCGATAGCCATTTCGTCGGCAATCAATGCGGCTATTGTTTCCGGCGGAGTCGCACCGGGTATCAATATCATATCCAAGCCGACACTGCAAACGGCGGTCATTGCTTCCAACTTTTCGAGACTTAAATGTCCTTGGGCAACAGCATCGGCAAGACTGGAATCTTCCGAAATCGGTATGAACGCTCCGCTTAAACCGCCGACACTGCTCGATGCAAACAAGCCGCCTTTTTTGACGGCATCGTTGAGCAGAGCAACGGCTGCCGTTGAACCCGGCGCACCGATTTGCGCTATGCCCAGTGTTTTGAGAATCTCGCCGATACTGTCGCCGACCGCCGGAGTCGGTGCGAGCGATAAATCAACGATGCCGAATTCGATACCGAGTTTTGCCGCCGCTTCACGTCCAATCAATTCACCGGCGCGGGTTACGCGAAAACTCGTTATCTTGATTTCTTCAGCAAGGTCGCCGAGCGTCAAGCGGGAAGCGGGATTCTTCGCTGCCGTTTCAATTCGCCGCCGCAGTGCCGAGTCAACAACGCCGGGACCGCTGACCCCGATATTGATTGCCGCTTCGGGTTCGCCAGCCCCCATATCAGCACCCGCCATAAACGGATTGTCGTCAGGAATGTTCGCAAAGACAACGAGTTTTGCCGCACCGAAACCCTGTTTGTCCTTTGTTGCTTCAGCAATTTGCGGTATCAGACGACCGAGTTGCCCGACGGCATCCATATTGATACCGGCTTTTCGGGAGGCGGCGTTGACCGAAGCACAGACTTTGTCCGTTTTCGACAAGACTTCCGGCAGCGAATCGAGTACCGTTTGCGCACCGGCAGAAATACCTTTTTGCACAAGAGCCGAAAATCCGCCGACAAAATCGACTTTGCAATCGGCAGCCGCCTTGTCCAATGTTTGGGCAAGTTGCAGTGCGGCATCGAGTCCGTGTCCAGCCAAAAGAATCGCAGCAGGCGAAACGGCGAGACGTTTATTTGTAACAGGAATACCGTACTTCTCCGCAATATCATCGCAGACGGCAACGAGATTATGCGCCTTGGCAGTAATTTTATTATAAACTTTCCGGCAGAGTTGGTCGGCACTCGGACCGGCGCAATCGTTGAGATTCAGCGACAGCGTAACGGCTCGGACATCGAGATGCTCGTTATGAAGCATCCGTATCGTTGAAAGTATTTCGTCAGTTTGAAGCATTCTTTAGCACAGAGAGCGGCGCACGAACGGGGAAATGCCCCCCCGCTCGTGCGCCAAATCAATTCTCCATTCAACTCAATTTCCGTTCCATTCTCCTCAAAGCGGGGATAATTTTGTCGTCTTCGGCAATCCATTTATCCACTTTTTTCTGCGCCGAAATCACACTGCTGTGCGACATTCTGCCGAAAAAATCCCCAATCTCGGAGAGAGCAGAACGGGTATATTTTCGGGCAAGATACATCGCCAACATTCTCGGCACCGTTACCGCCTTCGTTCGGCTCTTGGATTGCAGCCGCTCCTTGCCGATGTTAAACGCTTCGCAAACGGCTGCTTCAACGTCTTTTAATGTAACAATTTGTACACGGGTCAGAGCCGGAAAGTCTGCCAACACTTTTTCCGCAAACGGCAATGTCAAATTTTTGCCTTCCTCCGTCAGTGACGCAGCGTGAAGCCGGTTTAACGCCCCTTGAAGAAGCCGCACCGACGTGCCGTAACGGTCGGCTGTCATCCGGCAAACATCGTCCCCTATAGGCAACTTGCGTTCGGCAACGATTTGCCGGCAAATCCGCAAAGACAAGTCCCGCTCCGGTAAATCAATGCTGCAAGATAAGCCCGCCTCCAAACGGGAAATCACATCGCTGCGTAAATGAAGTTGATGCAGCGGTTTGTCCCCTGTCAGGATAACCTGTACCCCGCGGCGGATGGACTCATCGAGAATATGCAGGAACTCCGTCTGCGTCGCCTCCTTACCGGACAAAAACTGTATATCGTCGATGAGCAGAACGGAGAGGTTCTCGAAACGGCTTCGGAATTTTTCGTTACATTTATTGCTGCTGCGGATGGATTCCAAAAAGGAGGAAACGAACTGTTCAGATGTCAGATAAAGCGGTGCGGTACGGGAGTTGACGGGCAGAGAAAGACGAAAAGAATCTTTGAGCGAAGATAAAGACTCGTTGTCGCCTTCATTGGGCAGCACGTTGTTAGACAACGCCGTATTGCTGCCGCTCTGCGCCCGCCCGCCTTGTTTTATGTGTCCCCATATTCCTTCCAACAGATGCGTTTTACCTGTGCCGGAAAAGCCATGAATGTATACTGGATTGATTTCACACGGATGATACAGTACTAACTCGACAGCGCGGCAAGCCATATCGTTCGAGAGACCTTTCAGGAACGTATCCAAATTTTTGAATTGAGGGAACATACTGCGGGTTACAGCCGCCGCATTTGTTCTTGAAGCAGATATTTGCTGCCCCTCGTTTTGCCGGTCAGGCTTTGCCGGTTCGGCTTTCTGCTGTTCTGTCTTTTTTATTGTTTTACGTCCTTCGATGCGGAAGACTGTTTCGAGTTTTTCACCAGACACATTAGAAACGGCTTGGTCGATTTCCGCTTGACAATGCGCCCGGACAGTCTGTGCAGCAAAGGCGTTGCGGATGTGAAAGACGGTTTTATTGTCTTGCCGGCAGCATGACGTATCTTGGCTAAACCACAGGTTGTAGCGTTGCGCGCCAAGCAAGCGTTTAATCTCTTCGAGAATACGAGTGCCGAATTCAGTATCATGAACGGCAGAACGTTTATCGGCAGCAGGAGTCGTAGCGTAATCCTTTACAGGGGACTTCATCGTTATAAAAAATCAGGAGAGTGATTATCGGTTCTTTTCTCCTCCGTGATTTTTCTGTAACTTGTTGTGCAATTTCCTGCCTATCTTTCGTAACCGTCACAATTACAAAAGAGACAAGCAATGCACCGATACGACGAAGACTTCCTGCCTCCAGAACCAACGCAAGAATTATAACCGGTTATTTTTTTTCGTCAAAGCCTTTTTTCATTTAAGACAGTTAGGAACATTGAAATACTCTTAAAACTTGTCTTAATCGGTGATTGGAACAATCCGATTTTTTCTAACTCTTTTGATAAATAATTTTATGTACGCCTTGCGGAAGGGCAAAACTTGTTTATTGCGAAACGTAAATCGTTTATCTGTTAATAATTAGGACTTGATAGAAGAAAATGTTATAAAGAGGCTTACATCTTTTTGTGACTCGTATAGGACATAAGTTCTGCGGAACGATTACCGGCAGAATTGCCCTTGATACTTTTGCCGTGAATCGTTACTCTGCGTTAGAAACAACGTTTACTCTTTTTGAAATAAATTATGATTAGTCCCTACGCAGTCATTTCCCCTAATGCGAAAATCGGCACTGATGCCGAAATCGGTGCTTTCTGCGTTATCGAAGACGGCGTTGAAATCGGCGACCAATGTCAACTCGCTCCCCATACCGTCATCCGAAACGGAACCCGCATCGGAAAAAATAACCGCATCGAAAGCGGATGCATTATCGGCGGACTGCCCCAACACATCACCGCACAGCCGCCCTTCGGAAATATCGTCATCGGCAGCGGTAATACGTTCCGCGAAAATGTTACCATCCATCGGGCTGTCAAAGAATCCGCTGCAACACTTATCGGTAACAATAATTACCTGATGGTCAATGCACACATTGCCCACGATTGCGTTATCGGTAATAATAACGTACTGGTCAACAACACAATGCTCGGCGGACACGTGCAGGTCGGCAGCAGCGTCACCTTCGGCGGCGGTTCAGGAGTCCATCAATTCTGCCGCATCGGTTCTTTGGCAATGCTCGGCGCACAATCACACGTCGTACAAGACATCCCGCCGTTTATGATGGTCGATGGACTCACAAGCCGCATCGTTGGTCTAAACCTCATAGGACTGCGGCGTAACGGACGGACAGCGGAAGACATTAAGACCATTAAGTCCGCCTATATGCTGCTCTACCGAAGCGGTTTGACCTGGGCGGAAATTTTAGACGATTTTCAAAATATGTACGCTGCCGGTCCCGTTGCCGAAATTACCCAATTCATTTTGGAAACGAAACGGGGAATCGTCAGCGAACGCCACAGCACACACTCGCCGCTGCGGATGCTCGGACCCGACGACAACGAACAGCGGGAAATCATCGAATTACGCGCCGCAGGGTAAAACACTATCTAAAGAATTGATAATGGAAAATTAAGAATTGAGAATTAGGGAAAACGGACAACGCAGCGGTTTGAAATTATTCCTCTATTCTTATTTCTCAATTCTCCGTTATCAATTCTCAATTACAATGATTCGCATTTATAACACATTAACAAAGTCGAAGGAAGAATTTGTACCGGTACATTCCGGCAAGGTCGGAATGTATCTTTGCGGTCCGACCGTTTATAAGCCGTCGCACATCGGACATATGGTCGGTCCCGTGATATTCGACGCGATTAAGCGGTATCTCACATACAGCGGTTACGAAGTTACATTTATCATCAACATCACCGATGTTGACGATAAACTCATTGCCGAAGCGAAGAGACGTAATATCTCTATGGCGGCGGTTGCCGAAGAAATGACTGCCGATTATTGGGCAAACCTCGAAGCGATGGGGGTCAAAGAGTCCGTCAGTGCGTTTCCGAAAGCAATAGAACATATCGGCAATATCATCCATTTCGTACAAAAACTTATCGGTAAAGGCTTTGCATACGAATCGGACGGCGATGTTTATTATGATGTCGGCAAGTTTGCGGAATACGGCAAACTATCGCACCGGTCATTGGAATCAATGCTCGGCGAAGGCGGAAGCACTGCCGAACGCAAACACACCCCTTACGATTTTGCTCTCTGGAAGTCTGCCAAAGCGGGAGAGCCGTCTTGGGACTCGCCTTGGGGTAAAGGCAGACCGGGCTGGCATATCGAGTGTTCCGTGATGAGCAAGGAATTGCTCGGTGAAACCTTCGACATTCACGGCGGAGGACTCGATTTGGTGTTTCCGCACCACGAAAACGAAGTGGCGCAAAGCGAAGCGTGCCATAACCAGCCTATGTGTAACTTTTGGATGCACAACGGTTTAATGCAGGCATCGAGTGAAACCGGTAAAGTCGGAGGGAGAAACACCCGGTCAAACGAAGAGCAATCGGCGGCTCTTACCGATGATGCTGCCGGACAGGAAGCGGGCAAAATCAGTAAATCGAAGGGGGCGAGTGCTTTTCGGGATATGCTCAAAGAGTTTGAGGCGGAAACGATTCGCTTCTTTCTGCTTTCGACGCATTACCGCCGACCGATTGATTTTAGTTTGGAGCGGATAGAGGAAGTCGGCAAAGGTCTTGAAACCTTTTACCGGTTCTTCAAGCGGTTTGAAAAAATCACGGGACAGAGTTTTTACCGTCTGAATGTCCCGCTGACGAGAACCCCCAACAAGAGCGGGGGATGTAAGTCCCCCGATAAAAGCGTTGAAGGTAAGTCCCCCGATAATATCGTTGAACTCCGCAACAAATTTTTGGAATCGATGGACGACGATTTCAACACCGGCGGCTCGATAGGCGTATTTTTTGATATTCTCCGGCTGCTGAATAAATTTATTGACGATAATAAACTGGAGACGGTACAAGGAAACAGCAATACGGTTGAGCAACTGCAACAGGGGGCAACGGTTTTACGTGAACTTGCGCTAACGCTCGGCTTGTTTGTCAAACCCGTTAAGGAAACGGAGGTGATAACTTCTGCCTCTGCGGAACTGGTCGGCAATTTGATGACGCTGCTTATCGAACTTCGGGCGGCGGCACGTAAGAACAAAGACTTTGCAACGGCAGACAAAATCCGCAAGGACTTAACCGGCATTGGAATCACACTCGAAGACCGCCCCGGCGGAACGGAATGGAGGACGGAATGAACATTCTCCTTGCCGATGATGAACTGAATATCCGTAACATTTTGACCGAAGAGTTGCAGCATATCGGTCATCTTGTTACGCCGTGTGCTGACGGTACGGAGGCTCTTGCCGCTCTGCAAGACAGGGATTTTGATGTTCTGCTGCTCGACTTGGATATGCCGGGCATCGGCGGTTTGTCTCTTATCGAAGAAGCACGGAAACTCAACACGCCTGCCGACATTGTTATTCTGACCGGTAAAGGCACACTCGAAGCCGCTCAACAGGCAATACATTATGCGGTAAGCGAATTCCTGACCAAGCCGTATATGATTACGGACTTGGAACGAATTCTTTCGGCTATCGAAACGAAACGCAGCACGAAGAGCGGCAGCGCAGCAAAACTTTCCGAGGCGAAGCGCAGCGTTGAAACGAAGGTGCCGGTTAAAATTATCGGCAATTCCGAAGCGATGCAAAACGTTCACCGCCTGATTGAACGCATTGCGCCGACAGATTCAACGGTTGTGATACTCGGCGAAACCGGTACGGGAAAAGAACTCGTTGCCCGGTCGATACATCAGTTGAGTAAGCGGAAAGATAAACCGTTTGTTGCCGTCAACTGCGGTGCGCTGCCGGAAAACCTGATTGAAAGCGAGTTGTTCGGACACCGCAGGGGCAGTTTTACCGGAGCGGACACGAACCGGACGGGACTGTTTGAAGTGGCGGACGGCGGCACGCTGTTTCTTGACGAAATCGGCGAGTTGCCCAAAGGCGTGCAGGCGAAGTTGCTGCGTTTTCTTGAAAACGGCGAAGTCCGTAAAATCGGCGGCAACACGCCGGTTCTTTGTGACGTTCGGGTTGTTTGTGCAACGCTGCGTCATTTGGAGTCGATGGTGCAGGACGGCAGTTTTCGTGAAGACCTTTGGTTCCGTATTAACACGTTTGAGATTCATATACCGGCATTGAAAGAGCGAAAGGAAGATTTGCCGGACTTGATTTTGTATTTGGCGAAGCGCTGCCGAAGCAAACTGACGGCGAAGAATGCGGCGGATATCTTTTCGCCGGAGACGTATTGTGCGCTGCTGCAATATGATTATCCGGGCAATGTCCGGCAGTTGGCGAACACGATAGAACACGCTTTGGTTTTATCTGACAGATTGCCGGTGCCGCTTGATGCGCTGCCGCCGCAGATAAAGAATGAATACTTATCGGCGGCGGAATCGGCAAAGCGGACGTTTGGAACCTTACCGGTGAAACGTCCTGATACAAAGACGAAGGAGCGTCCAGACGTTATTGTTACAGATTCTATTGTTCTAAAAAAGAACACCGGAGATATTAGGGAGACGAACGGCGGCGAAGCGGTGAATGTATTGCCGCCGACGGTATCTTTTGTATCGCTGCCGTCTATTGTTTCGCTGCGGGACTTGGAAATGCAGGCGATAGAGACGGCATTACAGCGTCAGGGCGGCAACAAAGCGAAGGCGGCGGAGGAATTAGGCATCAGTTTGAAAACGCTCTACAATAAACTGAATCAAACAGAACGCAAATCGGCGTGATAGACTCAAAATGGTTGTAACTTGGTTCACATTCCAAACACCAATGACTCGTTGGAAACGGTCCCTTTATTTCACTTTGGTCTCTTTCTTTTCTTCGCGCTGCTCTTTACTTTGATACCGGACGGCTCCGCTGTGCAATGTTGTGCCGGAAACGCCGATGTGTTTGCTCATAAAAAGACTCGGTTCATTCAGAATCAGTCCGCTGCCGGCAGATAACTTCACCTTCTCCGCCTCCGCAATCAATATCGTCTCCGGCGTAACCGGTACCGCATTATCGTAACGCACCAAAGCATAGACCGTTTCGTCCGGCGAACCGGCAGAAGGACAGCGGAAATACTTGTCCGCATCCTTGCCCAAATACGGCTTCACCGCCGCCTGCCAATCGCCCTCCGGCATTTTGCCGTATTCCTTTTCGTACAATAATAACGCCAGCGTCAGGCACTTCATATTGTAACAGCAATCAGACCGGTTCCACGCCTCTTCTGCCGCATTGGTTGCCGGAGCAAGAAGACTAAGCAAAATGCCGCAGACATTTTCCGACCGGCTGCGGACAGGAAGGTAACGAAACGGATTGACCGACGGAGAATTTTTCTTAAAAAAGGATGCGTCATCAAATACCGCACTGCCTTGCTCTGCCTGCGTAAAAAATTCGTTGAACCGGCGGAGAACGACATTTCTATCAACACTCCAACGCAGCCAAAGCCACGCCGGCGGCCCAAACATATCAAGGTCAGAGTGAAGATCACCCCTGAATATATCCTGAATGCTTCCGAGGGCGAAAAGACGTTCTGTCCCAAAACTTTCTACAAAGGTACAGCGTTCCGGCAGCGATTGAAGTTCTTTCATAAAGTGTTCAAGTTGCCCCTTCGCCGGCTGATGGGCAGGATTGCCGCCGATACCGACACCCGCCGCTGAACTTTCAAGGGCAATACCGATGAGTGCACCGACGAAGAGTCCGTGTTTCGATGCGTGCCTGCCGAGACGATAGACCGTGACGGTATCGTAAATTGCCCCGTCAATGTCGCCGATGCCGATGCGGTAATTTGCCCGTGCCAGAACACTTCTCGCAATTTCCCTGGTTATCTGGCAATCGTGCAGCACGATACCAATCATAAGGTCATTTTCGCTTTTCCGCACATAAGGAGAACAATATGCCGGTTTGCGTACCGCCTCGCCTACCAAATCAATGAAAGGGTTAGCACCGTCAAGATAATTTTTCATTTGAGGATATTGTTCCAGAGTCCAGACTTTCTGTACTCCGTTGCGGACTTCTTTGCTAATATCCGCAGTATCCTTGTTTTCCCCGGGTGCATAAAGTTTACGGATGTAGTGTCCGACCAACAGTTCAACTCCTTCTTTCGCCAGCGTCGGCTGTACGTTCGGGTCAAGGGCGAGTTTTTCATAGATTTGCAAGCGGTATGTTTCCGCATCTTCGCCGTAAAGTTCACGCTCCAGAATGCCGCAGGCACGGACGAGGAGGCGATAACCGTTGTTATCGGTCTGCATTTCTGGCGGATAAATCAACTCTTCGACAGCCCGAAAGTAATCAATCTGCTTGCCGTCGGATTTCATCGGACCGGTAACGTAAGTCGTTTCCTTTGAAATTTGCAGCGGTGTTGTATGGAGGCAGAACCACCAAAACGGGACGGCAGCGATGAGGACGGCTATCAGGCATCCGAAGCAGCAGCACCGGCAGCAGCGGCAGCGTTTATTACCGCCTGATTTGATGCAGCACTCCGGCTTCGCCTGATTTTCAACGGAAGTTTCGGCTTGTTCGTTTGACATAACTATTAGGGGGTTAGAGATATGCGGAAAAAAAGATGGGACTTGACAAGTTTAGTGGTTATTTTTTCATAAGTTTTTTGATAATCTTGACAAGTTTTTCGTTTCTGTGGTTGAAGTGGAATTCCGTCCCCTTTGAGTGTATCACAAACTTATCAGACTTGCAACCCTTGATTTTCATACCCTAATCCTAAAGAATATTGCACCCTCCTGCTTTAAGCAATTATCTATGCCAGACCCAAATTTTAATAAGTGAAAGTCAATCAAAATCCGCTTGACCATTGCGTTTTCGGTATATCCTTTGCACTCAATCCCCATTACAAACTTGCCGTCAATGAAAATATGATTGTCAACACTTAATCCGTAATGATAGTTGGCAATATTTTCCCTGATATATTTCTGAACTTCGCTGTCTTTGATGCTGATGCGGTCAATATATTCTCTCCGAGTTGGAATACGGATTGCCCTGCTTAAGTAACTGTGCTTCATAAATCGACTGTCCCAACATAGTTGAGGGAATATAGGTCTTGCACTCAATAGCAACGGCAGGAACTATAATTTCCCTTTCCTCTCTCTGCCCATTACAATCAAAAGTACACTTGAGTATTTTGAAAATAGTAAAATCCTGATTTTTATAGTTAATAAGGACATTCGGATATGTCTCAAAATCCTGTAATTTTTTTGGGGAGCAAACGAAATATTTGTGTATGCTCTCGCTGAGCCTAAAAATACAAGTCCTGCGTCAATATTCGGCTTTATATCAAGTATATTCCTAAAAAAGATACAGAATACCGCTGCTGTCACGTTTTCATAACAGAACGGATAGAATGGCAGGATAAATCGCCTTTATCGTACCGGCGTAATGACGGTTACTATTTTCGCATTCCTGACTGCTTCGGCAATCTGGAAACCAAGACGCACCGGCTTTTTTCCGCTGAATGTGTCTTCTTCGATGGTTTGCACAGCAAACCGAAGCGGCAGCGGTTTGCCGCTTTGTACAGCCGACACGGTTATCTTGACCGCCTTTTCACCCTCGCCGACAGTCAACTCCATTTCTGTACTGCTCTCCCTGACACTGTATTTGTCGTAAGAAATCAACGCCGTCTCAAATGTACCGGCAGCAGTCAGTTTTACCTCATCCGTGACGGTCAGCGAATTTGCCTGACCGGAATCCGTCCGCGTAAAACGGAACGTCCGCTTTAACTTTTCGATTTCTTTCAGTCCGTAAGCAGCGGATATGTCCATCACGCAAAGGTCTTGCGCATCCGAAAACGTTTTTGTAACAATTTTACCGGAATACTGCCTGCCTGCCTTCTGCATCTGACCGTTCACCACCGGCACCGGATGTCCGAACGAATTAAGCAGATTGCTGTCGTAGCGTTTTCCGCTGAATGTCCGGCTTGTATAAACTTCGCCGCCCGGGTCGAGGACAGGAGTGCCGCCGGCAAACATTACCGTAAACGAACCGATATCGTTATGATTATGATGTTCATCGTTGTTGCCCGCCTTGCAGACGAAAGCCGTTTGATTCTTCGCCCCCGGTTTCGGACGGCAAATCAGCACTCCCGCATCAGGAAATTCGCTGCGCAATTCCTCAATGGGTAAAGTACCGGAGGCTGCCGTGTTCGACAGCACCGGCTCTTTGTCAGCAGGAGAATTTTCAAAACAAAAAACTCCCGCCGCCAAAAGGCTGCCGCCCGCAGGCGGAAGCGTTTCATATTTTTTGTAACCGAAATGCAGCCGCCTGCTCAAGTATTTAATATATTGTCCGGCAGGTTGAGCATTGACAGAACAGTCGGCAAAGGCAGCAAACTGTCCCGGAGCAACTTCCATTTTCATCGGAAATGCCGCGGCGGCGGACGCTCCCGGCATCGTCAGGAAATCGACTTTACCGTCCGTTGCCCGGCGGACAACTTCGGTTAATAGAATAAAATTGCCGAAGCCGTAATTCCAGTAGCCCATCCCCTCGCTGCAATAACCGTCAGGCGTGAAACCGTCAAAAAACGGTTTCATAAATTTTTCGGCGGAGGCGATGTACCAAGACCGGCGCTGCGGGTCGTCAATCAAACACTGTGCTGCGGTAACAACGCCGCAATGACAAACGGCGTTCCAGTTGTTGTTTCCCGTTACCCACCCGTGTTTCAATTTTTGATTGGACTTTATATCGTCTTCATACGCTTTGAATGTCCGCCGCTGAACGTTATCGAGAATTAACTTTCGGACATCGGGCGATAATTTTTCGCCGAGATAATAAACGGCAAGCCCCAGTTCTGCGCTGGTATGTGCCGAGAAAAGGTCGATTCTCTCTGTTTTCCGTTCATAGACAGCGGCGTTGTAATCGTGAGCGGGGAGAACCCAACTGGTGTCGGCACAGACGGACTTTAT
The DNA here is from genome assembly GCA_031289675.1 of Planctomycetaceae bacterium. Lineage (GTDB taxonomy): Bacteria > Planctomycetota > Planctomycetia > Pirellulales > Thermoguttaceae > WRKP01. Next base: position 9,113 of record JAITOZ010000017.1, on the reverse strand, counting down.
TGTTTCTTCGAGCGGGGCGATGAAGCGTCCTTTATTTTCGATACATTCGCCGAGTACGAGTATGTTTATTCTGCCTTCTTTGGAGAACCAGACACGCTCATAGTTATGGCGGTTGCCGATTCGGTAATACTCCTTATAGAGCGATTCGGGAATATCGGGAATTGCCGCTGCGGCAGTTTCTTCTGCCTGTTTAATGATTTTGTCTGCATTGGGAACGGTCTGCCAAGCGTTGCGGTCGGTAATGGGTCTGCCGACGCAAAACGCCGTTTTGTGCATAAAAGGCAAAATTTCCGCTGCCCTTTTTTCGATTTCCCGATTTCGCGCAGCAGCACCTTCGGCAAACAAAGTTATCGGAAGCCCGAACAGTATAACGGCAAACAATGCTGCCGTAAATAATATAACGGACACGGGAAATAATTTTTGATACATTTTTGCAGTCCCTTCATTTCATTGGATACAGTCGTTATTTTGGATAAAACTCATCCTGCGCCAAGACGCAAAAGAATATATCTTCCGATTCCTCTGCGTCTTTGCGCGAAATTTTTGCGCAAAATTTTTACTTCATTGCAAAATTGAGTATTCGTCTCCCGCAGCGTTTATACATCTTCCGGCTTCGGAACAACGTAGGGTTCGCGGTATTCCTGTGTCAGCAGCGCATCGGCAGCCGGATTGTTCTTGAACGTCTTCTTGACAGGGTCAAATTCCAGGAACGGTCCAAGCGTCAGCGGCGTTTTTGCCAAGTCCACACCGTTCGCCTGCAAATGTTCTACCGTTCGGTCAACGGTCGCTCCGTTATCGTCGAGACTCTTGATTTTCTTCAAAGCACTTTTCAGTTCCGCCGGCGAAACGTGATGGGCTTCTTTCTTTACCGATTGCGAACGGCGGCGGCTGCCGGAGCGGGAGGTGAAACCTTCGTCTGTATCGCCGAGATAATACGAAATGTTACCGAGATGACTCAATCCCGCCGAAATCGCCCCCGTCTCTGCCGGTGCCGTTACTGCGAGCGGCTCGTTCTTCTCCACCGCATCAATAAAGTTACGGTAATGCAGTTTGTCGTTGCCGCCTTTGAACTCCCGTATCAAATTGCCTTCCAAATCGTAAGCCGCCGAATAAGCGTAATGTACCTGAGCGAGGAAACCGTTACTCCCATAAACAAGCACGGCAGCGGACGAAACACCGCCTTTGCCTGCCGGAAACGGCAGCGGCTGTGTCTCCAAACCCCGGACTTCAAAGACGATACATTTTTCGCCGAAATCGAAAATAGAGACTTCTGTGTTCGCTGTATCGCCGGCATCTTTATAATTCGGGTCCTTCGTTTCCGCTTCATAACCGAGCCGTCCGCCGTAGGTAATGATACTGTTCGGATACCGGTTCAAGCCGAGATGCCAACGGGCAATGTCCGTTTGATGCGGACCCTGATTGCCGATGTTGCCGTTGCCGTAAAGCCGCTGCCAGTGCCAATCGTAGTGAAAATTCGGACGGGTCAGCGGAGCGATTGCCGCAGGACCGAACCACAGGTCTTGATTGACGGATTCCGGTATCTTGTATTCGCCGAGCGGTCCGATGGCTTTGCGCCGTCCGTAACAAATGCCCCGCGCAAAATTGACATCGCCGATACCGCCGCGCTGCGTGAAAGCAACGGCTTCGATATTTGCCGGATTGGAACGGCATTGCGTTCCCGTCTGCACAACGAGTTTGTATTTCTTTGCTGCGGCGGTAATTGCCAAACCTTCGTGTACGTTATGGCTAATCGGCTTTTCGATGTATGCGTGCTTGCCGGCTTGCAAAGCCCAAATGCCGGTAAGCGTATGCCAATGATTGGTCGAGGCGCAACTAACGGCATTGACGTTTTTATCTTCAAGGGCTTTGCGCAGGTCGGCAGCACGTTGGGGACGAACGCCGCCCTGGGCAGCGGCGATACTGTCGAGGAGTTGGTCGGAGACGCGGTTGGAATCGGGGTCAACAACGTAATGGATGACGGTACGGGCATCATTTTTGTAATAACCGACGTGTCCGCCGGAGCGTCCGCCGGAACCGACGATAGCGATGCCGATACGGTCGTTCGGTCCTCTTTTCTTTTCAGGTTTCTTTTCGTCTTTCTGCTCTTGAGCGGCGGCGGTGTTAGTGTATGCGGCGGCACCGAGGGCGGTCATCGACAGAATGGAATCTTCGATAAAACGGCGGCGGGACAGGAACGGCTTCATAGATATATCTCCGGTTAGTTAAAGGACTCTTTTCGGCATTATAAACCGGTCAGGGATAATTTGCAAGAGGAACATTTCCGTTATGCCCGCTGCAATGAAGGATATTACTTATACAGATTGTTTCTACCGACACGTCTGCGTTGATGTGTGTTTTTGACAACGAATTGCCGACAACAGCACGTGTTCTGAAATACAAAGAACACAGCACCCGCCGCCGTCACCCGCCGCCGGCTCTGAAACGTTGCAGGATTTTTTCTGCAACGGCATCGGCACGCTTTGCTCTTTCCGGTTCCTCTGTTAGTTCGGGGGCATGATGCGGCTTTCGGCGGGCATCAATAAGCAAAGGTCCCGTACAGCCCCAATGCTTGTCTTCCATCCGCTCTCCAATACCGTGGATATCCAACGCAGGGTCGCTCTTGGTAAACGTTGTCCAAAGAAAGTTACGAAAACTCAAAGACACTTCATCGGCATCGTCAACCAGTACCATCAGCGGCAATCCGGAAAATGCCGATGCCTGTGCCTCCGCCGCCGCTATATCAATCGTTTCGGCACAAAGTACGCCCGGTATCACAACGCGGGGATTTCGTAACGGCAGCGGCGTGTCTATCGTTTCCGCCAACTGCCGCTTCGGTTTTCCGCTCACGGTAATAAAGACCTTTGAACCCCGATGCAATTCTGCATCGCTATAATCGAGCGTATCCGCCGTTGTTTTTGTTACAAAATGTAAATCGTAACGCCAATCAACACGTTCCAAAACGTGCCGGAAAAAACGGGGAACGTCATCAACGTTCAGCAGCGGGTCATCGTCTGCGGCAAGAAACAGATATTTGGCAAGTGAAAGTTGTCCGCTGCCGAGAATACGGTGTGCCGATGTATGCAACTCCGCACTCCGCCGTTCCTTATCAAGCGGCAGATACGTTTCCCTGCCGATTGCCAGAAGCAGCGGATGAACACCGGCTTCATCAACAGCATGAACTGCTTTCACTCCGGGTATCGTGTTTTGCAGAGCATCGCCGGTGAGGGAATGAATAAACTTGCCGAATTGCGTATCTTCCTGCGGCGGTCTGCCCACAACGGTAAAAGGAAAGACAGCGTTTTTCCGATGATAAACACCGTCAACTTTCAGTACCGGAAACGTATGTGCCAAACTGTAATAGCCGAGATGGTCGCCGAACGGACCTTCGGTTTTCGTTTCCGTACCGAGCGTGCCGGTGATACAGAAATCGGCTTGAGCGTACACAGGATAGAACGTATTGTTAAGCGTATTATTCACTGCTGTCATATCAATACGGTGCTGTCCGAGGATACCGGCAAAGAACAGTTCGCTGATATTTTCGGGCATAGGCATTACGGCGGCAACGGTCATACACGGCGCACCGCCGATGAAGATGCTGACCCGCAGCGGCATACCGGCGGCAATCGCTTCACAGTGATGCAGCGCAATGCCCCGCTGTATCTGATAATGCAGCCCTGCTTCTTTGTTGGGCAGATAATCGTTACCGGAAATCTGCACGCGGTACATTCCCAAATTCCCCCAGTGTCCGGCACTGCCTTCGGTATAAACCTGCGGCAGAGTGATGTATGCTCCGCCGTCATCCTGCCAGGAAACCAGTTGAGGCAGTTGGTCAAGGAACGTTTGATTCGCTAACACCGGTGCAGAATTTGAAAAAAAACGCCGCTGCGGCAGCGCACAGTAACACGACTTAATGAGCGGCAGCCATTGACGCGGCGGCGGTAACGATAAATTATCCTTTGACAGTCCCTTTGATACTGTTGTCATTATTTTGCGTAACGGTTCGATACCGTCGCGGAAAATATATTCGACGCGTTTCTGTGTTCCGTAAAGATTCGCCAGCATCGGGAAGCGGCAATTTTTCACGTTGGTAAAAAGCACTGCCGGCGCATTGACGCTGTAAAGACGGCGTTGGACGGCGGCGATTTCCAGACACGCATCAACGGGTTCATCAAAGACAACGAGTTGTTTCGTTTGAAACAGCGCATCGATACATTGTTGAAGATTACGATAGCCCATAGATTGCCCATAGATTAACCCTGCTCTGCGTGCTGCCCATTCGGGATGACCGCTTTCTGTGCCGCTGCCGCCGCTTCGGTCGCCAGTTTGTCGCAGCGTTCGTTTTCGGGATGCCCCTGATGTCCGGCAACGTGAACTGTTATGATTGAATGAACGGCAGCGAGGTCATCGAGTTCCTGCCAAAGGTCGATGTTCTGTACAGGCTTCAATCTGCCGCCTTGCCAGCGTCTCCAACCGTTGCATTTCCAGTTCGGCATCCACTTCGTTAAACCGGTCGTGACGTAGGTTGAATCGCTGACCAGTTCGACATTGGCCGCCTTCTTTAACGCTTTGAGACCTTCAATCACGGCGGTCAATTCCATCCGGTTATTCGTGGTCATTTTTTCCCCGCCGGAGTGTTCGATTTCTTTTCCGCTTGCCGGATGACGCAAAATAAATCCCCAGCCGCCCGGACCGGGATTACCCCTGCAAGCACCATCAGTAAATAGTTGAACGCCTGACATTGTGTATCTCTATTGTGTATCTCTATTGTGTATCTATAACCGTTCACAGAAAAAAATACTATCGCCGTTTTTCGATTTCATCACGTGAAAGTCCGGTAATGTCCATAATGTTTTCCATTGACAAATTTCTCCGCAGCGCATTTCCAGCAACTGCCGCCTTGCCAATCATAAAGTTTCGGCTTGTCTTTTTGTTTCGATAACTTCGGCAATGTTGAGCCAATGATTCTCCAGTACCGCACCGGTCATCGGATAAATCCGCTGTGCCTTGAACGAACAGCAACTGTGCATCAATGAATTATTCCTGCATACCGTCAGGGCGTTTTTTTGTTTTGCAGTACTGCATCAGGATAGAGGACAATGCATCCATTTTGATTGGTTTGGCGTAGTGTGAGTTCATACCGCTGATGAGCGATTTGTCGATGTCCTCCTGAAAGGCATTGGCACTGATGGCAACTATCGGCACCGTCTTTGCGTCCGCACGGTCCAACTGCCGAATCGATGCCGCCGAATCGTAACCATTCATCACCGGCATCTGAATGTCCATAAAAATAATGTCTATTGAGTCTTCCGGCGAATTGGTAAACCGCAGCAGTCCCTCCGCTCCGTCCTTCGCCTCCTCCGTCTTAAAACCAGCCTCCTTCAAAAGCGCCACTAACACCATCCGGTTAATAAAAACATCATCAATGACCAAAGCCGTTTGTCCGGCAAAAAGTCCTTTTACATCCTGTACATTCAGTTGTTTGGCGTTTTCGTCTTCTTGGAGCCAGAGCGAAAAATGAAATTCACTGCCGCTGCCGATTTTGCTCTGAACGAACATTTCAGAGCCGAATAATTGCAGGACTTTCTGCGCAATCGGCAAGCCCAAACCGCTGCCGCTGAAATTATAGGTTGCGAACTGTCCCCCTTGTTCAAAAGGCTGGAATATATTCTCCAATGCTTCAGGCTTAATGCCGACACCGGAATCCCGAACGGTAAAATTCAGCAAGGCTTTGCCGTTGTTACGGTCTTTGCGATCAACGATAAATTCAACACTGCCGCCTTCCTGCGTGAACTTGACGGCATTGTCCAGCAGATTGTTCAGCACCTGCCGCAAACGCAGACCGTCGGTAATAAAATACGACGGTGTAAATTCTGCAAATTTAACCGTCAGATGCAGTTTTTTGCCCGCTCCGTTCAAACGTAAAATGCCTTCGACATCTTTAAGGAGTGCAAAAAGATTCAGCGGCTTGTCTATCAGTTGAATACTGCCCGTCTCCAACTTCGATATGTCGAGAATATCGTTGAGCAGCAGCAGTAAATGATTCGATGACTGTCTCAGTTGCTCCAAATAATCGCCCAACTCCGCAATGTCGGCATTATCCGCAATGTTACGGATTTTCGACTGCGTGATGTTGTTCATTCCCAGAATCGCATTCATCGGTGTCCGCAACTCGTGACTCATTCTCGCAAGGAATTCGCTCTTATGGCGGCTTGCTGCCTCGGCGGCAATGGTTGCCTGTTCCAATTCAATCTGTTTCTTCGACAAGTCAGTTACATCGTTGCTCGTAATAATGTAACCGGTAATTCTGCCGTGTGCGTCTCTGAAATAGTTTGCCTTTCCCTGTAAATACTTGCCGGAACGTTCGTCAAAAAAAACTTTCGCCTTACCGGAACCGTTCCGCAAAGCCGTTATGGGACAGCACTCCGAGCCGAACGGATAAACACTCTTCAGGGAATACGGCTGCCCGATAATGTCTTCCAGACTTTTTTGTCCGGTCACTGTCAGGGCATATTTATTGGCATAGATAACGTTCAAACTTTTATCGGTGATGACCAGCGGAGAATGAACGCTGTGAGTAATGCTTTCCGCCATATCATCGAATGCATCGGCAAGTTGTCCGAATTCGTCCCTGCGGTCGGTTTGAAAACGGAAATGCCGTCTGCCGGACCGAAACTGGGCAACCCCGCGGATGAGCCGTTGCAGACGGTTCGAGAGATACGATGCCATCCAAATGGCGATGAAAACGACCATAACCGATAAAACTGCCGTTACGATAATGAGTTGGAAAGAGGCATCAGCAAGGCTGGAACTGACCATTACAGCCAACTTATCCCCCAATTCATTGGCGGGGCGGATGAAATCGTCAATTCCGGTTCCGACGGCGACAAAACCAAAACCGAGCCGGTTGCCGCGCACTTCGGGACTATACCGACCGGTATAATACGGGATTGCCGCCGCCGTCTGTAATTTGTACACGCCGCTCCAGAAGATAAAGAGCGAACCGGAACCGCCGTCGCGGGTTAAGTCCATCCAGCCGGTACACTGCGGGGCATTGTTCAAATAACGCCCGTCCAAAGCGACCAATCCCAGTTTTGTTAATTCCGGTGCCGGCTTTTTCTTTCGGGATTGGAAGGCAAGCGAAGAGGTATCTCCCGTCCAGGGTTCGTAGTCTTTCAGCATTGCAACGTACGTCTGCCAGTCTTCACGTTTGTAACCTGCCGCTATCATTGAGTCGTAGAGCGTTTTTTCGAGCCACGGCGTTTCTGGTTTGCCCGTTTCGGGATTAAATCCGTACATCGAATGATGCCGCGGATGCACGATGCTTCGGCACTGATAGTCCCAAATGAAGGCGTAGTTGCCTTCAAAAGCATCGGATAACTCACAGTAACGCTGACTCATCGGCGTTATGTGGTCGATAATGTCCAGAACGTGGTCGTAATTGAGCGCAAACGTTATCCAGCCGCTGATTTCACCGGTTTTTGCATCAAGAATCGGCTTTGCCCAGCGGACAATGCCTTCGAAGCGGATGCCCAGCGGATTTTCTGCACCGGCGTACGCTTCCTCTTCCGGCTTGAACGGAATGTTCGCGACGGCTTCGGCTAGTTCCGCCAGACCCAATTCTTTAAGTACAGCGGAAGCCTGCTCAACGCCTTTGTTCTCAATTTTCCAAATTTTTCCTTTTCCCAAACGCCGGTCGATTTCGGAACGGATTTTGGTGTTGAAAGGCGACTTGCTGTTGAATTTATCCTGTTCATTTTTTAACTCGGCGTTCAGCACCCGCAATTTCCATAACAATTCGGCATCCTGTCCGTCTTTCTCCAACCCGGCAATTTCGGCATCAATGAACTTGGAGGCGATAAAGTCGGGAGTGTACATCCCGATGAAGCGGCAGGGGACATAAGCCCCGATGACATCGGAAACGTAGATGCCGTCTTTTCCGAGTTTTTTCAATTCATCGAAATAGTTCTCCGCTTTGACGTAAGTATTTTTCGGGTCGGCAACACTGACGAGTTCCTTCGTGAACGGATGCCGTTTCTTTGTGGATTCGGGATTGATATATTTGGCAATCTGCTTTCCGTTCTTGTCGATGCAGGCAATTTCATCGTAAAGGGGAACGGAGACGAAATTATTCCGGCTGTCTCCGTATCCGTAAGGCGGACGGTAGCGGAACGTTGCCCCGTCAACGGTATCCTCGTTCTCTTTGTTGACGGAACGTTTTCCCGTTTCTTGCGGAGCGATGTACGGGTCGGTCTGTTCCCAGGACATTCCGTCGGGAGCGACTTTCCAGTTGCCGCGCCGCCGTACGAGTCCGGTTCTGTTGTCGCTGTAATCCTTGAGAAAGGGTTCAATTTGTTCTGCCTTCAAGTTGCCTTCCGGCGTTAAACGGGCGCATCCTTTAGCGAGAAAGGAGATGTCGGCATCACGGTCATAGAGAAATTCGGCAACTTTTTGTGCTGTATCGGTGCTGATGCGTTCGATATTTCCGACTGCCATATCGACGAGTGCTTCGCGGGAATCGGTAATGGACGCATCCTGCAAAGTATTTCCGAGTTGTACCATACTGCGCCAGGCGATGAACGCCAGGAGTACCATCGGCAGGATTTTGACGAGGAGAAAAATGAGGATAAGTTTTTCGCGAATTCCGATGAACGTCCATTTTTTTGTATCGGCGGTTTGTGAATCGCCGTCGTCCGGTACTTCTGCCGTTATCGGCGAATGATCATTATTGTTCGGCACTTTTTAATCTCCCTGCGGAAAGGACGCTCCCTCCTTCACCGACTCCGATTTGACGTTCCGATTATACCCCGAAACCGCTTTTCTGTATAGTCGAGTAATAACGGCGCGCCTTTTTGTGTCAGCGAGGAGTCTTTTTGCGTCAGCGGCGCGCCTTTTTGCCGCAGGCGGTTGCCCTTTTGTGCCAAAAGTTTGCCCTTTTGCGGCAGAAGTTTGCCCTTGTGTGCCAGGCGGATGCCCTTTTGTGCCAGGCGGATGCCCTTTTGTGCCAAAAGTTTGCCCTTTTGCGGCAGAAGTTTGCCCTTTTGTGCCAAAAGTTTGCCCTTTTGCGGCAGAAGTTTGCCCTTTTGTGCCAAAAGTTTGCCCTTTTGCGGCAGAAG
>JAITOZ010000012.1 GCA_031289675.1 Planctomycetaceae bacterium | reverse complement strand
GTATAAGTTTCCGCTTTCGTTTGCCAATGTTTCTCCGGCGGAACAAACTCTTCGTAACTTCGCCAATAGTCCGAAGCAATCCAGTTCATTCGGCAGCCCCTTATCTTGTCCCATAACTTCATCTCGTCTGCGTCGAGCGGTCGCCGACAACGAAAGAATGGTATAACTTCCGCAGCCGGTCAACGGCAATCCCCCAGTATCTTCATACCGGCATCGGTAGTTTTTTTTACCAACGTAAGTGTGCATTTCATCGAGTTCCATCACTTGAACGTCTTCCGTTTTCGGTATCGGCGATGCGGCTTTGCCGGCTTTTTTAATCCATTGAAAAACCGTTCCGTAACTGATGTCCAGCACTCGTCCGACACCCCGAAAGCCGATACCTTCGAGATACATCTTTTGTGCTAACCGGTGTGTCTCGGCAGATTTGACATTGGACCTTTGAACAACTGTGTAATGGTATCGGCAATCTTTGCATAAATACCATTTGCCGTCCGTGAACGATTCCGTCTTTCGTGTGATGTGCGCTGCCGCATTTCGGACAATCCATTACCAACACCCCTTGAAAAGTCAAAAAAATACAATAAAATGGTCAACAATAGAATGTTATGACCTTTCCATCAAAATTTAACAATACCAAAAAAACAATGAACTTATTTGATTTAACCGGCAAGAAGGCACTCGTTACCGGCGCGGCAGTTGGAATTGGCCGCGGTTATGCGGTAGCGTTGGCTCAAGCGGGAGCCGATGTCGCCGTTGTCGATCTCGATGAAAAAACAGGCAGGAAAACCGCCGAAGAAATCCGATCCTTCGGTCGGAATTCCCTTTTCGTGCGCTGCGACGTTACGAAAAAAGAACAGGTCGATGCGATGGTCGCCGCCGTTGTCGAAACATTCGGTCGGCTCGACATCGGTGTCAACAATGCCGGTATCGGTATTTTAGGCGGCGACGAAAATTTTTCGCTCGACGATTGGAACAAAGTGATCGGCGTTAATTTAACCGGTATGTATCTCTGCGCTCAAGCAGAGGCACGGCAGTTTATGAAACAGAATCCGGTCGGCGGCAAAATCATCAACACGGCATCAATGTCGGCTCGAATCTGTAATTGTAATGCTTCGTACAACGCTTCCAAAGGCGGTGTCGTCGAAATGACCCGAATGCTTGCCGCCGAATGGGGCGCGTACAATATTAACGTTAATTGTATCAGTCCGAGTTACATCCTTTCGCCGATGCACGCCTCAACGCCGCTTGAAGTTCGAGCCAGAATTCGTGAACTCACACCGCTCGGTTATGTTCAGCGTCCCGAAGACCTTTATGGTCCCGTCGTTTTTCTTGCTTCAGAGGCATCGAATTACGTTACAGGTCTCGATCTGCTCGTGGACGGCGGACACACGCTCAATGCTTGGCTCACGCCGCTTGGTCGTACCGCATTACCGCGTGTTTCGCCGGAACAGGAAACCGTTCAACTCAAACACGACCTGACCGCAATGGAATTGCCGTTCGACGAAAACGGAATCAACGAATCCCTGCACCCGGAAATCGCCGATGCCTTCAAAACGGCGTTCGGATTGTAAATTAAAATTGTTGAATTTTTATAATGACAATAACACCCGCGATTTCACCGGCGCAACTTGCGGCAATGATTGATGTCAGTGCCGTTCGCGCTGATTCCGATTGGAACGACGTTCAGAATACGGCTCAACTTGCTCGGCAGTACCGTTGCGTCGCTGCATTTTCTCTGCCCGGCTTCACCAGAGAACTTGTCGAACTGCTGAATGGCGCAACGGAAACGATCATCGGCGGCGTTACGGGATTTCCTGACGGCGGAACAACGACTTCGGCAAAAGTTTTTCAAGCGAGGGAACTGATCGAACTCGGCTGTTCCGAAATCGATATGGTGATGAATATCGGCAAATTCCTTTCTGGACGCTTTGAACAGGTTGAAAACGATATTCGTTCCGTCAAACAGGCAATCGGTTCCGTCCCGTTAAAAGTGATCCTCGAATGTCATTATCTCACCGACGATCAAATTCAGACGGCTTCGGAACTTGCGGTTCGAGCCGAAGCGGATTGGATTAAAACGGGAACCGGCTGGACATCGGGCGGAACGACTGTCAAGCAGGTTCAATTGATGAAACAAACAGTCGGAAATGCCGCCCGTGTCAAAGCCGCCGGAGGCATCGGCAGTTTGAAAATCTTGCTTGAACTCTATCAAGCCGGTGCTGAACGTTTCGGTATCGGATACAAAAAAGCACAAGAAATTTTCAAAACCGTCCATTAACGGCTCATCCCCGTGCCACAATACAACCAATGATTATTTCCTACGATCTCGGAACCGGCGGGAACAAGGCATCGTTGTTCGACACGGACGGCATTGAAATTGTCTCCGTGTTTGAATTTTACGAAACGTTTTATCCCGGTTCAGGACGGCACGAGCAGCGTCCGGCGGATTGGTGGAACGCCGTTGTTCGAAGCACGCATCGGCTCCTGTCCGAAGCAAAAAAGCAAGGAATCAATTCGGAACAGATCACTTGCCTTGCGATTTCCGGTCATAGTCTCGGCTGCGTGCCGCTGGATACCGACGGAAATGTCCTCCGTCAGACAACGCCGATTTGGTCAGACCGCCGCGCTGAGGCGGAAGCGGCGGCTTTCTTTGAACATTTTGATCCCGATGAATGGTATATGAGAACCGGTAACGGTTTTCCGGCAGCACATTACACGCTCTTCAAAATATTATGGTACAAAAATAATGAGCCGGAAATTTTTGCCAAGACCGCTAAAATTGCCGGAACGAAAGATTATATCAATTACTGCTTGACCGGTGTTTTGGCGACCGATTACAGTTACGCTTCCGGGCTTGGGGCTTACCGTTTGACCGATTGGGCTTACGATGAGGAATTGATTCGGCTCTCCGGTTTGTCTCCGGCACTGTTCCCAAAAATCGTTCCCGCAACGGAAATTCTCGGTTCGCTGAAAATCCAAGCGGCGGAAGAACTCGGTCTTTCTCCTCAAACGCTCATTGCCGCCGGAGGTGTCGATAATTCCTGTATGGCTCTCGGAGCCGGTAGTTTTCAATCCGGTCGGCTTTACGCTTCGCTTGGCTCCTCGTCGTGGATTGCCGTTTCCGATTCGAAACCGCTGCTGGATGTCCGTTTGAAACCGTACGTTTTTACCCATGTTGTGCCGGAACAATTCGCCTCGGCTCTTGCGATTTTTTCGAGCGGAACAACGTTCCGTTGGGTGCGTGATCAACTTTGCCGTGATTTACTCGCCCAAGCCGACCGAGAACAATCGGACGTTTATGAATTGATGATCGCCGAAGCGGAGCAATCGCCGCCCGGTGCCAACGGTGTCCTTTTCAATCCGACGCTCGGCGGCGGTTCCGCTCTTGATCCGGGTCCGAACATTCGTGGTGCTTTTCTCGGTCTCGATTTGAGCCATACCCGATCCGATCTGATTCGGGCGGCGATGGAAGGCATTGCGTTGAATCTCCGGATCGTTTTGGATGCGTTCCGAAAATTGAGCCGCGTGCAAAGCCGAATGAACGTTGTCGGCGGAGGAGCAAAGAGCCGATTTTGGCGGCAAATTTACGCCGATGTTCTTCAAATGGAAATTGAAAAAACGAATATCGGTCAAGAGGCAGCCGCATTAGGTGCTGCGGCACTCGCGGCGGTTGGAACCGGTTTATGGAACGATTTTTCTCCCATCGATGCCGTGTTGACGATGGAAGACCGGCAGGTTCCGCAAAAACAATTAATCGAACAATACGCCGATCTGTTCATTCGGTTTCAACAAGATGCTCAATGGTTGGCGCAACGATAAAAATATTGTAACCGTTCACAGACAAGATCGATAGGATTAGACCTTTTCTCTAACTCTCTATTTTTTTCATACCCGGTCAAGGAGGACCTCTAATGGATATGTTGCGTAACTTACAATCTGTGGTATTGTTAAATTTTGATAGAAAGGTTATAATTCTCTAGGGAACCTCTAATAACCCTCCTTTGCATTAGTTTGCGATTGAAAAATAGGGGATTTTCTGGCGATATATTGGGTTTTTAGAAGTCCCAATTGTACGATAAATTTCAATAATCAAAATCAAAAAAATTAAATCCTTAAATTTATTTCTCTAGAATTTTATCTATTAAGGTGGGGCTAATGACAAATTTTGAAGTAAATCATTATAATTCTAATCAGAGGATAAGAATGACGGCTTTAAAAATATTCATTGTTTCAGCCGTTATATTGATGAATATTTTTGTTTTGTATTGGGGCTTTCAAGATGTACATTGCCGTATCGAAATTGTTGAGAACGTTACAAATACGGACATTTTACATTATCCGATTGATAGAATTAAGAGTATTTCAGCTTCCTGAATGAGATATGTATGTGTATATGAATGTTCGATTGATTTTCAGTCTGCAATGGAATATGGTAAATCTTTTGGTTGGAAATTTTTGCCTATTCCACCTAATAAAGTGTTCAAAATTGTTCGTTACAATTGGATAAAGAATAGTGAAAAGTACGAAAATGAAAAAATTCATCTTAAAGAAGAAAATGAAGAGTCATTCTTTCATTTTCTTTCAAATGGATATTTTTACAATAATTTAGATGGACAGATAGACCCGAAGTCAATTTACTCGAAGCACTCCAATATCTGCACCAATGCGGCTGTATTTCTCCGCAGCCTGTTAAACCTGAATCTTATTCCGGCGAGTTAACATACATCGGACGAGTGAAACTC
>JAITOZ010000298.1 GCA_031289675.1 Planctomycetaceae bacterium | reverse complement strand
TGCTGAATGATTTGTAAATCACTGTCAGAATAATTGATCTTCAACATAGTATTCTCCGGTTGAGTTAGGCGAAGAATAACAATTGTGCGAATCTAAGAAAAGAGCAGTTTCTAAATGAGGGAAGTATGATCATTTCTATCCGCTTACTTCTCGGCAAAATATGTTTCAAGTCCCTGTTTCACTGCTGCCATTGAATGTGATGGAAGACCGGTAAGCGTTACCGTTTGTCCAATAATCTCGTGCGATTGTGAAATCCAAGCGATTTTATTGACGGTATCCAACCATTCGCCGCCAACAACATAACGTTGTATCGCATTGTCCGCAAATGCAATATGCCGTAATTCAAATTCCGCCAACGTGTTCTTATGCACCGACGGCGGATTGAAAACATACGCCCGTAATCCGCTTGCAACCGCCGCAACCGTTGCCACACCGCCGCCGAGAGAATGACCAGTCAAAACAATATCTGCAAGAGGACGTATCTCCGGCTTCAATGACTGCACAAGTTGAATACTTCGCCGATAATACTCCGCTTCACTGCCGAAAAATTGCGGTATATTACTGCCGGTCCAATCGTCATTATCTTCCGAACCGGCAAAGACGAGAATGAATTGTCCGCTGCGGGTGTGATAATAGAGTTGTGTTTTCGGATTATCATCAAGCAACGCCGGTTTACAAAAAAGCGTGCGGACTTGTGCTTTATTCGCCAGCACCAGATTAAAATGCGCCATCGATAAGCGATATTTGCGATACACATTCTCGGCACATAAAGCGCAACGCCATTCAACGTATTGCAGGTATCGCGAAGCGTCTTGCATCTTTACGGTTTCTTAAACGTCAGCCCCGGTACAGTCGAAGTAAAATCGTACTTCACCCGTTGTATCCATTCGATTTTTGCGGTGTCTTTGATACTGTCAAAGACCCGCTGTATTGTCAATCGGCTTAACCGCTCACCAGTAAATTCCGTTTTGTATTGTCCGTCAATGCCCGATAGCATAAACGCAACCGCATCGCCGCTGTCGTCTTTTTTACCGGTAACGTTGTCCGTATGAAAACCGACCGGTACAACCGCATACCAACTCTCAAGTTCTTCCTTCCAAAGCGAATGGATTGATGAGAATCTTTTTCCGGTAAAATCGCCCGCCCAATCCTGCTGTACACGCTGGACACAAACGATTAACGGGAACGATTGGTCTTCCGGACGGTCTTTCGGACGCTCGTCTGCCGTTGGCGCAGGCGTTGCATTGCCTTTCGGTATCACGAATAATTTATCATAAAGTGTCTTGCAACTAGGACAGTATAATTCCTTGTTGTTGTTCATCGCCAATCCAATGTGTTCACAACTTTGCATCGGACAAAATATGGTAAACAACGGAGATAAACCAATTTTTTCGTCTAATGTCAGGCGTTTCTCAACTTTTGCCGGAACACCCCGCACAATGTACTCCTTCGGCGATTCTTTACTCATAGTTTCCTCCTTTCTGCGGGACATTGCCCGTGTTAATCAGGTCTTGTAGTTGCGGCAATACGGAGACACTTGCATTCCAATCTCCCTTATAACTCTCCCATTCAGCGGTGATTATTTTTGCCAGTGTCTCGCCCTTTTTCTGCTGTTTCTTGCAACTATTCTGATAACGCCCGTTTATTTTCCGGGCGTTTTTGTCCAAAAAATCGACCAGCCCTCCGCAATTCGTCTCAAACCAACCGGCAACCGCCTGGCATAATCCCGGCAATGCCGATGATATGGTTTCGTCCCATTGCTTCGTTAACTTTTCTCTGCCCGGCATTTTAAACGTGTAAGTCGTTCCGCTATGTTCTTCCGTTACGAATCTTTTTTTCGTGCCGCCGAACCAAGTATCTGCCCATTCAGACCAAGTCCGGTCTCTTGTTGTTGCCCAAGTTTTAGTTTTGCTTTTTACGTCTGAAACTTTGTCGGGAAATCGCAGTGTATTCATATCGAAACTCATTGGTACCTGTTTCTCTAAAAACTTGTTTGACGGCACAAGTCCAACGGCGATACGTTCATCGATTTGGCACTCTTCACTGATAATACGGAACAGTTCATTGTTGATATTTGCTGATACCGCCGACATTGGTGAAAATAACTCTTGCGTTGCTCCCTGTATCCGCTTGGAAAAGAATGTACTAAGCATTTCAACCATTGCTGCGGAAGCAGCGTTGACCGCACACTTGTATTCATCCCATTCCGGGTGTTTATAATCATCGGACAGTTTTATATCGCCTTTGGAATTTTCAGTATGTAAATTCCAAATCTTTTCAACTCCTTCGAGTGCATCGACGAAGCGGTTCACTGCCGATACTGAACAGCCTGCTGCCTTCAGTTTCGCAAATCGGTCAGTGTCCGAAAGAACACCGAATATATCACTCGATGCCGATTTGCCGATATTTTCCAGCATATCGAACACGCTGATAAAGGGATTGATGATTTTGTTACCGTCAATGAATGAACGAGCGTAATTCCAATCGTCGGCGCGGTTTGTCCGCAGAGCATCAATAAAAGTACCGAATGACTGCTTCAACTGCCTGTTCATCGTTTGCAGTTTTTTAGACAGCACAACTTGTGTCTGTTCCAACTGCGCAAGCAACTTGTCTAATTCCTCTTTCGTATTCTTGAGAGCAACCGCATATTCGCCATTAAGCGTTGTCGCCAAATCATCGGCATCGGTCTGCCAGTCGTGAATGGCAGGCTGTATCACGAGACGAGGCAGATGTTCCTGTATCCGCTGCCGCAGTCCTTCGATGAACCTGCCGCCGCCGCTCTTTTTCCACGCGGCATCCAGCAGCATCTGCAAACGTTCCGTTGTCAGTACCGGCGGTTCGTTGTATTGGCTATTGAACAGTTTTCGGAACTCGGTTAGGGCTTTTGCTAATCCTCTTTCGGCTTGCGCTTTATCGTCATCGGTCAGCGTATTACCGAATTCATCAACGCTGCTTTCCAATTTTTCATCATATTGCGTAACTTTTTTTGCTTTCCTGCTGACATCGAACATCCAGTCCGGTTCTTCCTCGAATACATCGGACACATCAAAATTACGAAGTCCGCTGGCAAGGTATTTCAGTTGAGCGTCTGTCGGCGATTCTTGGAGCGGATAACCGATACCGTACTGATATTGCATCAGTTGGATTGCCGATACCGGAACAATCGCTATGTCGGTATCGTTCAAACCGTCAAGACACACGATTTTATCTTTGAGTGTCTTAATGGTTTGATCCAGCGGATTATCCCCCTTATTACGGCGGTCAACTTTATTGAGAACAAAAAATATACTGTCGCAACTTTGAAACGCCCTCACGACCTCGCCGACTTCTTTGAGCAGCACATTGAGCCGGTCTTGAGCGGTATCGTCATAATTCAAAACGACAACCAAGACGGCTTGCGTCAGAACATCTTGCACGACTTTCAAGTTAGCCGCATCGTTGATTTCGTGAATACCGGGCAGGTCAATAATTTCCAACTTTACACCCTCCGGCAGTTGCAACAGTTGCGGATTTTCTGCCAACAGCAAGCGGGTATAGATTTGGATTTGCGGAGCGATAATATCATCGGTTGTTTTCTTTATGTGATGATATACGTCAAACGCGGTACGGATTTTCGCCTCTGCCTCTTCAACACCGACTTTTCCGTCAAACTCTTTCCAAAGTTCTTCCGGCACATCGGTTTCGTTAGACATTGCCGGTGCAGCGATGGATAATTTTACGAAATCGTGGTCGGCATTGAAAAATTGCAAAACACCTGCCGACATTTCCTGCGCTTCGGTCGGGGCAATGACTTTACCGAGCAGGGCGTTGACGAACGTTGACTTTCCGCTGGAAGTTGCCCCGATGAACGCAAGCCGCAATTTCGAATGTTCGAGTTTATGGATCGTTTCATCAGTCAACACTTTGACGCTTTCGATTTTCTCCGCTGTTTCTTTGCAGACATTGCTCGGCAACGGAAGGTCGAACCCCTTGCGGTATTGGTTCAGTAATATTCTTGCGTAATCAATTTGCAAATTGGAAAAATTGATCATTATGGTAAGTTGGTTGAAGGGTTAGCGTATTTTATCCGCCATGTGTAACAGGGTTATGTGACTACTATTTTCTATCGTAATTCCTTTACTGCCCGCTCGACATCGGCAATGCCGTTTTCGAGTTGCCGCCGCAACTCCTTGTCGTCTGCCAAGGTCTTGAACTTTTCTGCCCAAATCTTGGTCTTGTATTCATCGTAAAATTCACGCCAGCATTGCTTACAATCTTCGTAACCGCCTGTCCGCAATACTCCGTCTGTAAATTGTTCAATCGTGCCGAATAAACTCGCATTTTTTTCGCCGCACACTTCCTTGAGGGCAGCCGCAAGCGATTTTACAACGCCTTCAGATACGCCTATTAGATTTTTTTTCGCGTGCTGCCACGCTGCATCGTCATTACCAGAGACCTGTTCAACCACAAAATTATCCGGGTCGTTTTGGTCAATCGGATTGATTTCTTCCCGCACCCGATGCAGCATATTGCCGCGGAACGAAAAAAGAGCGTTGGCAAACCTCTGAATTGCATTGACAATATCCCGACTTCCATCAATCGGCTTCCAATGCTCTGCTAATTGAAGTAAGTAATCTTTATTTTGCCGATTGTCAGTATTCCAAATTGCCGCCAATTTTCCTTTCTCTTGGAATATTGATACAACTTCTGACCGGAGTTTGTCAAAATCAAATTCAATGATGTCGTCAAGTTCGTCAAACGCGCTAGCAATCAGCAGCCTGAGTTCGTGTACTTTTTCTAACTCGAAGTTGGGAACGGTCTGAACTTGGTAATCCTTTTCGGTAACTGCTTCCAAGTTGTCGTGAATCTTTTTGATAACGTTATCCCGGATTGCGTTAATTTTCTTTAGGAGTTCACCGTCCGGTTTCTCACGGTTTTTCCGGTATGATTCTGTAAGAGAAAGGAAATCGCTAAACTCCTTGAAAATCGGAGCGAAATATTTATCAAGTTCGGCGGCACTCATTCCACCGTCAGATATTTTCGGCAACGCATTGTTTGCATCGGTGATAAACTTTTCGAGTTCGCCCGCCAACGCTTTGACGTTTTCTGAGCGTTTGGCAAATAGCGTTTCGTCTAACGTTTTCTGATTTGCGGCGATGTCTTGTATTATCGTACCAAAACACTTCCGTACCTCATCCGCATTTCGGCAATCGACATCAAGAATACGGCGCGTTGCAATATTTTTGTCTCTCAACTCCGCTCTGTACTCTTCCACGCTTGCACTGCCGTCCCGATTGAGAATAAAATGCGACCAGTCCTCGCGGTCTAATTCAGGTATCGCTTTCGACAACAGATTATACAAGTTTGTATCGCCGACACCCACTCGCATCGATGACCGCTTGAGCATTACGACAGCGTCAATGTTATCGCCTACACTGTCCGCCAAATTTTCGTCTGCCGCCGAGTAAAAGTCGCCCATCCCCGGCGTGTCGCACATCGATACCGCCCCGACATCCGCACCCTGAAACGGACAATGTATCTCTACATTCCTGACCGCTACCCAAGTATAAATCGGATTGCCCGACGCATCAATTTTCGCAATATACTCCCGGAACTGTTCGCGCTCGATTTTAATTTTCGGTCTGCCTATGAGGGTTTCATACAGTCCGATGTTGTCCTGCAAACTCTTGAGATATTCAAATTGCGTCTGTTTTGTCGCATCCGTTCCGAAATCCGGTGTAGGCAGCATTTTGCGGAAATCGGCAAGCGATGCCGGAGCGTTGTCTAACTGTAACATACTGTAGAACGGAGCGATAATTTCCTTGATAAAATTAGTTTGCGAATAAAACTCAACATCGGCAAAAATCCGATTGTCGTTCATTATCACGGACGGTGCGCCGGTGCAGTGTTTTGCCCCACTGGAAGTTGGCAGTTCTTTATCGGTTAAATTGGTGAGGGATTGTATGAAGGTACTTTTTCCTTGACCAGCATTTCCGACTATCCCAATATTCAGTGTTTCTCTTGCGAACCGTCGTTGCAACTGACCGAGTTCCCTGATGCGGGCGGGGATACTTTCGTTGATGAATGTGCCGAGTCTGATTTGCAGGGCAGTGATTTGCGTTTTGGTATTTTCGGGAATGTCTCGCGACGCAACGCTTGGCAGGAAACACTGAAAGTTCGTCAACGCTGCCGATACGGCGTGGAGTTGCCCAATGGTCTTACCCGTTTCTGCCGCTATCGGCTTACGGTTTTCAAGAATAGAATCAATTTGTGATGTTGTTGTCATTGTGTATATTTGTGTGCAATTAGTGTGAAAATACTCAAAAACATTCGCGTTAATAACCGTATACTACGTATACACGCTAGATTATTAACGTATGAATTTGTGACAATATAGGCAAAGGATCTGTCCTAGATAATTTCTAAACAGCAGGCAATTTTGAGGTTATTCTAAGCCATTTTTTCAAAGTGGTCAATAGTTTTTTCGGCGGTCCGTAATTGAAGCGGAACTCACATTCTTTGAGAAACAAATGGAACTTACTATGCGGAATTCCGTTGAACCTTCGCAGATGTCTCTT
>JAITOZ010000038.1 GCA_031289675.1 Planctomycetaceae bacterium | reverse complement strand
AAAAAGCGATTGTCCTGCAAATTCGTTGCCGAGATGCGCAAACATCAATTCGCCCTCGGCAATCAGCGAACCGTTGCGGTATGCCCAAACCGTTGCCACTCCGCCGGCTTCCCGAAATGTTTCCAAACGGACTTCGTAGTTCAGAATGTCGCCGGGACGGATATCCGTTTTGTGAAAGATGAATTTAGGGATTTTTGCCAGAACGACTTTTTCTTTATATCCTTTGGCTTCGTGCAAGAGCAACCCTGCCGTTTGGGCAATGCCTTCAATCACCAGTGAGCCGGGCATCAGCGGAGCAAAAGGGAAATGGTCGTGCAAATGCTCTTCGGCGAGCGTAACCGTCTTTATCGATTCCGCCCGCTTCTGACTTTCAAATGCCGTAAAACGGTCAATCCAATACCAGTGCATCAGACGTTACTGTCTCAATTTTTGCTCGACAAGGTTACACAAATCCTGAACGGTCAGAACGGTCGTCAGATTGGCAATCATCGGATTGCTTTCAAATACGGTGAAGTTTGCTCCCGGCAGACGTTTTTTGATTTCAGCAAGTCCTTCTGGAGTTAATTTGCTGTCAACGGCATATCTTCCGGTCGTGTCGTTGACAATGTCGCTCGGTACGAGTTCTCCCTGTTCAATTTTGATATCGAACGTCTTTTCGAGGCGATAGACTATATCTAAAAGGTCAATCGATTCGGCACCAAGGTCGCCTTCGAGTAACGCTTGCGGCGTTACTTCGTCTTCTTCAACGGCAAGAGCCTCTACTAAGGCATCTCTCACTCCGGCAAACACTTCTTCTTTCGACTGCATTTTTTCCCCAATAGTTAACGGTTAAATTACGGTTATACAAAACACCGCCTGCCGCTATTCTAGCCGATATTTACCGGCTTGCAAGGCGGGGACTTCAGCCCCCTGCCTCCCTTCTTTTTCGCCTACAACGTCCACTCGCCCGTCCTCATTTCACACGGACTTGATTTCGTACGGCGAACGCTTGGGACGGGATACGAAGCGGTTCGCCTGCTCATCGCCGATGAACTCCGTTTTGGCAGCATCCCACTTCAAAGGACGCTGGCACTTGTAAGCAATGTTCGCCAACTGCAATGCGATTGCCGTCGTTGCCCCATAGAAGAAGTCCTGAAACGGACGCAGCCGATTCTTCACACTGTACGCAAAGTCCGCGTGAATGTGCGTTGTCCCGCCGTTATACTGCCGTAACTCGACCGGCTTAAGCGGCAGAATTTTGCCCCTGTCTTTCTGGTGTTCGTAAGTGCCGTCCGTTCCGATAAACCGGACGTGAAAATCACCCGATCCGCCGACAGCGTGATGGACTTTGATGATTTTCCCGTTGTTGTTATAGACCAGCGTCAGTCCCGGCGGCTGGGAGACATAATTGCCGGTGCTTTTCTGCGGAATGATTTCGACGGGTTCGAGGTGGTCGATACCGGCACAGTACAGAAGTCCGCCGAGTTTATGCGCTCCCCAGTCGGCAAGAAACCCGTTGCCGTAGTCCCAGAGCCGCCGCCAGCCGCCGCCGTAACTGCCGCTGCAACGGTCGGAATTGTACGGTCCCCACGGTGCCGGTCCAAG
This sequence comes from Planctomycetaceae bacterium, assembly GCA_031289675.1. Lineage (GTDB taxonomy): Bacteria > Planctomycetota > Planctomycetia > Pirellulales > Thermoguttaceae > WRKP01. The sequence continues at coordinate 4,017 of JAITOZ010000038.1, read as the reverse complement.
CCAGCGGTCCCAGTCAAAGCCTTCGGGAACCGGCTGTTCCGGTCCGTAAAACTCGGTTGCCAGCGGTCGGCTTTCAAAGAAATACGCCTCTTTAATTTCGCCGATAGCCCCGCTCTGAATGACCGGTGCCATATAACCGTAGTCCTGCATCACCCGCTGCGAACCGCTGGTGCAGACACGGTTGTATTTTCGGGCAGCGGCAACGATAAGACGGTTTTCCATCGGCGTAAGCGTCAACGGCTTTTCGCAGTAAACGTCTTTACCGCTCTGACACGCTTCGACAGATAGTTTCGTGTGCCAGTGGTCGGGTGCGGCAATCGCAACGGCATCAATGTCTTTGCGTTCGTACAATTCCTCGTACTTGTGATAGCCTTTGCAATCGGAATTGCGGTAATGTTTGTTGACGCGGTCAATGCCTTCGTTGAGATGCTTTTTATAGCAATCGCAGACGGCAACGACGTGAAAACTTTGGTCGCCGAGAAATCCGCCCATAATAGAGCGTCCTTCGTTTCCGTATCCGACCATTGCCGTTACGATTCTTTCGCTTGGAGCGTAAACACTGTCGCGTCCGAGAACGGAGGACGACAGGACGAGCGGTGAGGCAGCAGCAACTGCACCGGCAGCGATAAAACTCCGCCGGCTGATACGTTTAGATTGTTGAGTCATAGCAGATTTAGAGAAAGGATTGCGATACGTTTCCCATTATCGCCTGTCGAACCGGTTTTGTCAACGGTGCAATTCTATACGGAAATTGGTTTGAAATTGTTCTGAAGGAGATAAAGGGATATTGCAGAGTTGTTTTTTATCAATTTTTAATATTTGCTGACGGAATAATGTCAAGAGAATTGCCGCTCTTCGACAAGAATAATCGGCGAATCATTGGGGAAATAATCGAGCAGCGATGCACCGGTTGCCTCGCTCGGCAGAATACTCGTTAAGTCGATTTCATTGATGTTTTCCAGCGACCGCTGTGTAACTGAGTCAAAACGGCGCACAGACTCAATTTCGTCATCGAACAATTCAATACGTACCGGCTGGTGCCAATCCGGCGCAAAAATATCGAGAATATACCCCCGAATTGCAAATTCGCCCGGACAATCCGCCGCAGACATACTATGATAGCCGTTGTCAACAAGATAATGCCGAAGATTTTCAAGGTCGATTCGCTGCCCCGCCGAAAATCTTTGCGTTTTTTCTGTCAGAAGTGCCTGTGGCGGAACTTCCTGTAACAATGCCGGCATAGTCGTTACGATAATATGCTGTTTATGACTCTGCGGCGTATGTTTGCCGTTAAGAAGTTTCAGGACATTGATACGTCCTCCGAAATTTTCATCCGAGAAGGCAAAGGGAGTGTCGTCAACACTTTCATCGATGTCTTTGTCCAGTGCCGGAAAAACGGATACGGTTCTTTCTGACCAATCGGCAAACATTGCAATATCTTCGGCAGCGTTCTCTGCCTGTACATTGCCGGCAACAATCACAAGAATCGGCTTTTGTCCCGTTACAGAAGTAAGGGCGGCTATCGTTAACGCACCGGCACTGCCGATAACACCGTCTATCGAGACAGACTTTCCTGCCGCAAAAGCGGAAGCGGTCTGTTCAAACGCTGTGTTTTCGTACAATAAGTGATAAAAACCGGCAGGCGATACGACCATGGACAATTCTAAAGTGTTAACCGGTTTTATAATCGTGGAATGTTTAATCCGCCGTCGAGAGTGATAACCTGACCGGTTGCATACGGCAGCCCGCCCTCCGCCAGCATCGCAACGGCACGACCGGCATCGTCGGGATACCCCCAGCGTTTTTCCGGCACGAGACCTTCGTTAATCATTTTCGTATATTTTTCGGAAACACCCGCCGTCATATCCGTTTGAATAATGCCCGGACGGATTTCGTACACAGGTATTCCGAACTCTCCCAAACGCACAGCCCAAAGTTTTGCCGCCATACTGACACCGGCTTTGGAAATACAGTATTCCCCTCTGTTGACCGAAACCGACTCGGCGGAAATTGAGGATATGTTAATGATAACCGCCCTGTAAGCCGCAGCATTACTGCCGGTATCACTGTTCTTTCGGGTTGCAATCATCCATTGAGCAATTTTCTGTGTCAGAAAAAAGGGACCTTCAAGATTGATTTTCATTAACCAAGCGTAATTTTCTTCTTTCAAATCGAGAATGTCGCAACGTTCTTTTGGAGCAACACCGGCATTGTTGACGAGCACATTGATGTACGGAAAATCCTGCCGGACGGATTGCAGCAATGCCTGCCTGCTGCTTGATGAACCTATATCGCAGGAATAATAGACGACATTTTGTCCGCTGCCGGTCATTGATTGCAATCTTGCAAGGGCATCGCCGGCTTCTTCTTTCGTTCGTGTGCCGCAAAGAGCCAGCGAATAATTTTTGCCGATTAAGGCTTCGGAAATACCCAATCCGATTCCCCGCAGCCCGCCGGTAACTAATGCTGTTTTCATTGGAAGTTTTTTTGAATACTTTTGTTATTTCACTTTCTCAAATAAAGAACCAGAGTACCACCAATCGCAAAAATAAGCCAATCAGAATTTTCGGAAAAACCGTAATGAAGTTGTTTCGAATCCAGGTGCCGCCGATGATAAAATAAAGGCTTGCCAATAGTATAATGCCGGCTCTATTCTCCGGCAAACAACGCTTCGACATATTCACCGGCATCAAAAACCGCAAAGTCGGCGGCGGTTTCGCCCAAGCCGATAAACTTCACCGGCAGGTCCATCGTCTTACGGATGGCAACCGCGACTCCGCCCTTTGCCGTACCGTCTAATTTTGCCAGCACCAGTCCTGTACACTGGACGGCTTCACTGAAATGCTTCGCCTGACTAATCCCGTTTTGTCCGGTTGCCGCATCTAAAATCAGGATAACCTCGTGCGGTGCCTCCGGTATCAACTTGCCCGTTACCCGCCGTATTTTTTCGAGTTCCTGCATCAGATTTTTCTGCGTTTGCAGTCTGCCCGCGGTATCAACGATACAAACGTCTGCCTTGATTTCCAACGCTTTCGCAACAGATTTATGCGCAACGCTTGCAGGGTCGGAACCGGCGGTCCCGGTAACGATTTCCGCACCCAGCCGGTTTGCCCAAACCGTCAACTGTTCAACAGCCGCCGCACGGAAAGTGTCTGCCGCTCCGAGGACGACCTTTTTACCTTCGCCGGTGAACATTGCCGTCAACTTGGCTATCGTTGTCGTCTTACCGCTGCCGTTGACACCGCAGACCATAATGACTGTCGGTCCGCTTTCGGCAAAACGGATAGGGGCTTCCGGCTGTGCCATCAAACTTTTCAATTTGGTTTTGACGGCATCTAATACTTCGTTTTGTTCAACAATGCGGTTGTGAAACTGCTTGCGGACATCATCGGTAATCTCTTTTGCCGCCGCAACACCCATATCGGTTTTCACAAACATTTCAAACATTTCGTTGAGAAACGTCTCGTCCGCAAGCCGACCGGACTTCTTGAACAAGTCGCGGATGTCCGTATTCAAGACTGATACGGTCTTGGATAATCCTTTTTTGATTAGGTCGAAAAAGCCCATTTAGGGGAATTGATAATTGATAACTGATAATTGATAATTGACGGCAGCATTTGCTTCCGAATTATCCCTTTTCAATTAAATTTCAATTAAAAAAGTGTCTTACTGGTCTAACAAATCCGTTCTTGTAACCGGCGGGTCAAGCGGACTTGGACGCACCGTTGCAGAAACATTCTACAATGCCGGAGCGAAATTGACAATCGTTGCGTTAGAAAAAAACGATGTTGAAAAAGCCGCTGCCGCTATAGAAAATAAAGCCGGCAACGAGGTTTTACCGCTGTGTGCCGACATTACGAAACAGGCTGACGTAGATAATGTGTTTGCGGCTGTGAATGAACGTTGGAACGGACTCGATGTGTTAGTCAACAATGCCGGTCGTTCGATGCGGGGCAAAGTGCTGGACACTACGCCGGAACAGTTTCAGTCTTTGTTTGACTTGAATGTACTAGGAAC
>JAITOZ010000197.1 GCA_031289675.1 Planctomycetaceae bacterium | reverse complement strand
CGTAAAACTTTATCGGGTATTTTTTTTGACAATAATTTTTTAGAAATAATTTTTTGAAAATAAGGTTTTCCTTTGTCCGAAACCCTTATTTTCCCCTGTACCCTTAATAGCACAGGTTCCCATTCGTTGCTTCCCCTTATTTATAAATTAAGGGAATAAGGGTAAGAGTTTGAAGACGCATTACTATTAAGGGGTCGGAAAATGAAAATAAGGGTTATGCAGGTTTTGTTACGGTAGGGCTAAAAACAGCACCCGACAAATTTTTACGCACCCCGTAACAAATCAGCGGAGCGAACAAATCTCAGTTGTGAGACATTCGCCCTGATGCCATCTTCGTTTGTAAATTTTCCAATAAATCCGCTGTCCTCTAAAATTTTCAGCCGCTCTCTACAATACAATGAGACGGACTTGTGACGAAAGTATCAATTATCTATTTTTGCTGCAACGGTTTTGGCAAAATAGACAAAAATAGAGCCAACAATTTTTTTGTTCCGAAGTTTTAAGACGGAAAAATCAATCACAAGGCACCTCCTTCTCTTGAACTTGAAAAGGAGGTAAAAGAAGCCGGCTTCCGGCAATAGACACCGGAAACCGGCAATTTGTGAAGTTGAACCCGACTGTTCGGCAAAAATCTCCTTGCAGCCGTCTTCACATTGGGCGGTACGGGACTCGAACCTGTGACCCCTAGCTTGTCGAGCTAGTGCTCTAACCAAACTGAGCTAACCGCCCCGAAAGTGCAGAGATTATCGCAAAAAATTGCCGATTGTCAAGCGGCGGTCTGGACGGGGTAAGTAGCGAGCGGCGGATTTTTAGCCATAATTATATCAATCCTCCATTATCAATCCTCTAATCAATGACGCTTGACCTTGATTTTGACCGGCAGCATCTTTGGCATCCTTACACGTCAATGCGTACCCCGCTGCCTGTATATCCGGTAGAATCAGCGAACGGTGTCCGCATCAAACTCACCGACGGACGGGAACTCATTGACGGAATGGCTTCGTGGTGGTGTGCCGTTCACGGATACAATCATCCCGTCCTCAATGCGGCAGTTACGCAGCAACTTGCCAAGACGGCACACGTAATGTTCGGCGGTTTAACACACCAGCCGGCAATCGACTTAGGAAAACGGCTCCTTGCAATCACACCGCCGGAACTGACGAAAGTTTTCTTTGCCGACTCCGGTTCCGTTGCCGTCGAAGTTGCCGTCAAAATGGCACTGCAATATCAGCAAGCCCGATGTTTGCCGGAAAAAAACAAACTCCTGACCGTCCGCGGCGGCTATCACGGCGATACGCTGGGGGCAATGTCCGTATGCGACCCCGAAACGGGAATGCACTCGCTTTTTACGGGAGTTTTACCGAAACATTTTTTTGCCGAATCGCCCCGCTGCCGATTTGAAGACGCTTGGAACGAAGAGTATATTGCCGAGTTATACCGCATTTTGACGCAGCACCGCAGCGAAATTGCCGCCGTCATTTTAGAACCGATTGTACAAGGGGCGGGCGGAATGAAATTCTACGCGCCGCACTATCTCCGCAGACTTCGGGAAATCTGTAACGAAAACGATGTTTTGCTCGTGTTCGATGAAATTGCGACCGGATTCGGGCGGACAGGCAAACTCTTTGCAATGGAACACGCCGGCGTTACGGCAGATATTGCCTGTCTCGGCAAAGCATTGACCGGCGGTTATATGACGCTCTCGGCGGTACTTTGCAGCGATGACGTTGCTGATACCATTTCATCGGGCAGAGTACCGGAATTGATGCACGGACCGACTTTTATGGCGAATCCGTTGGCGTGCAGTGCGGCAATCGCCTCTATTGATTTACTGTTGTCAACGCACTGGCAGCACAGCGTTCGGAATATCGAACAGATATTCAAGGAAACGTTTGAATCGGTAAAAAATAATCCGAACGTTGCCGATGTGCGGGTTTTAGGGGCTATCGGCGTGATAGAAATGAAAGACCGCATTGACGTTGCACGCTTCCAGCGGCAGAGTGTCGAGCGGGGCGTTTGGATACGCCCGTTCGGCAAACTGATTTACCTGATGCCGCCGTACATTATCGGCGAAAACGATTTGCGGCATCTTGCCGAAACGGCAACCGCGTTGGCAGCGGGAAGCAAGGATTTAAATTGAGAATTGAGCATTACTGTAGACCCGTTACACTTGAAATTTCGGCTTTTGTGATTGCTCGTTCCCTTCATTGCAAGGATTCACCGTCATCAAACTCCGGGATGGAAAGTCTAAAAGACCGGTCTTTGCGCCCGCTGCAATATCCAATCATATCGTCCATTTCCGGTAAATCTTTCCAAGCCGGTTCGCCGTGATACAGGACGACCGCAATGGGATACGGAAATTTGGTTTTTGCCCTTTGCTGTTTCTTTTTTTGCCGCTGCTTCGAAGTGTTTATATACTTAGAGAATGTAATCTAATCCCCGCAGGCGGATGCACCGGTCGATTTTGCTTGATGCTCGAAGAACAGAAAAACGCTGGACTTGTGTGAACATCCCGTGAATCCGGCAGTAAAACAAATCGCCGACAGATTCGATGAGGTTTTTGTCAATATTGACGGGCGACCCGCATTCTATCAATATACCGCCGCCCCGACGGGACGAAAAAACATTTTTTAACGTCGATATGTTAATGATTTCGCATCGCCTGCCGCAGGTCATAAACAGATTGATTCTTCGCCTGTTTTAGGGTACAATCCCGGGTGTTCGATGTTTTTTTTCTTTTCAATGAAGCCTTTCTGCCCTTACGCCGCTGTTCTTGTTTTGCTCGCCGTTTGTTCGGCGTGTTTGTCTGCGGAAAAATTGACTGTTGTCGAAAAGCAGCGGCAGCGTTGGCAGACTCAAATACAGGAGAATATGCAGAAAATCGGCGCAAAACCGGCGGTACTTTCCGGTCAGGCTGTCCTCCCCGGCGGAACTCCCGCCGCCGGATTCAAAATCGGAGGCTGGGGACGCGGTCTCGGTAAAAACGGCGGATACGGACACACTTCGTTTGATACCCTAACTGATGAAAAAGGTCTCTTCACTCTCAATTTGTATTCGCCCTTTGTCTATTGGATTACGGTCAATGACCCCCAAAACGTCTATGCAGCATTTGACCTGCAATTTACGTTACAAGAACCAAGAACCGAAGTGCTGAAATTTCAACTGCAAAAAGGAATTTCCGTTAAAGGTACCGTTTGGGACAAAGACAAAAACGAACCTGCCGCCGGTCTGCCGGTTTGGCTGTTTCACAATCCTGTTGATATAACCAAGATGACAGCCGATGAATATCGTCAAATTGAAAAAACCACACAACAGCACCGCGAAACGCTAACCGATGCCCAAGGATGTTTTCGTTTTGCTGCCTTGCCCGGTTGTGATTATATGGTGTCCTTCGATTCGCTGCTCGCCCACGGCACGCTGCCGAAAGAGGATGCTGAACTTTATACCCGGACTTTTACCGTACGGGACAAACCGATTCAACTGGAATTCAAGATTCCAACGCCCTGGCAGGCAGCGTTGCAGCAAAAAGACGGAACACCGGCAGCGTTTTATCCTGTCCAATTTTCGGTACAGATTCCCGGCGGGACGGCTTATCCCGAATTGACAAGCGACAAAAACGGCATCATCCGCTATTATCGTCCTGTTACGGTTGAATATGTTTCGGTTCCCACATTCGGCGAAGGACAGTGGTTTTACCGGACATTCAACCAAAATCTTCCGTCCAATACGGTATTTCAACTTTATACACCGCTGAAAGCCCAAGGACGGTTAATGCGGCAAGCAACCGGCGAACCGCTAAAAGATTTTGTGTTCCTTTGTTCTCCGGCATACAAAGAAACACAAAAAACCGATGCAAACGGTTACTTTGAAATAGACGGCATCTATCTCGGCAGAAAAACGGAATTGGGTTTCGTTAATCCGCCGGATAACGATTCGTGTTCTGATTCGGCGGAATTCAAGGTATTTACGCCGACACTTCCCGACCAACTGATTGATTTAGGGGAAATTAAACTCCCCGAATCCGGTCGGCTTACCCCCGGTACACTTGATAACCTGCCGGGAAAACAAATTACCGAATTGGAAGGCGAAACGTTGACCGGTGAAACACTTGATTGGAAAAAATATGCCGGTAAGGTTGTGCTGCTCGAATTTTGGGCGACGTGGTGCGGTCCATGTTTGACGGAAATTCCCAATCTGAAAAAAACGTACGAAAAATATCATCCGCAGGGCTTTGAAATCATCGGCATCAATATTGACGATGACCTTCAAAATTTGGAAAAAGGTTTGGACAAATACCGTTTCCCGTGGCAGGTCGTTGCCGACCACAAACGGAAGCAGGCGGGTAAAGTCCGTTTGTACGACCGCTTTGCGGTGCGGGGCGTTCCCCGCGGCATTCTGATTGACCGGTCTGGAAAAGTCATTACCATAGAGACGCGGGGCGAAAAATTACCGCAGGAACTCGAACGGCTTCTGCGGTGATACGCACAGCGATGCCGCTCACCACTCGCCCTGAACCATTACGAGAGCGGCATCTTTGAGAAAATTACGGGCTTTCAATTCCCGCTCTTCCGCAGCGGCGGTGTCCAGGTGTAGACTCATCTCGACATCAAACACGCCGCCGGCATCAGCAACAAAACGCCAATGAGGCTCCACTACGACTGATTGGTGTACCAATTCAAATCCCTCCACCGACTGACTGACTGTCTCTATCGGAAAAGCATAAAAATCGGTCGGACGGTTCGCCGATAACGTTACGTCCAGCCCAAGCCACTCATCGCACAGAGCCAATTCCCTGCCGCCCGTCAAGTCCAGATTCGTACTCAGATTGCCGAGCCGCCGTCCGGTACTGTCCGTATTGCCGCCGGTGCAGCGTTTATCGCCGGTATAAAAGTACCGGTCGTCCGTACCGCCCGGCATACCGGCAAAATTGAATTCAACGGCAAAGTGTATATGGTAATCCTTCGGCAGACGGCTTAACCGGTACGCAATTCTGACAACACTGCTGCTCTCACTCACCGTAACCGCCTTATCAATGCGTATCGGCGTACCGTAAGCCTCTGCCTCCCGCGACAGGAGTATCTGTATTTTGCCCGGATTCTTACGCACAACGGCATTGTATTCTGCCTGCACGAACCCGCCGTGCTGTCCTACCCGCTGCTGCCGGACGGCATCGAAGTCGGTATCGTAATCATAAAACAAATCAATCAAACTCTTGCGCGGGTACGGGTCGTATTGCAAACGGCGTTCGAGACCTTCCTGTTTGCAAATCATTTTCCGTTCTTCCTGCGGTGCATCAGGAGCATAACGCCGCAGTAATTTCTGGTGGTACGCTTCCGGTTTGCGGGTCAGGGTTGCGGATAAATTATGCTCTATCGTCTTGATGTCCAGTTCGTAAAGTGTCCCGCCCCGATGCGGAAGTACCAGTAAATTCAATTTATCGTTCGTTAACCGGACTTCATTTTTTGAGTCAAAAGTAAAGTCTGCAGTTAGCGATTCTACCCAAGTGGTTTTCCGCTGTGTTGCCGCATCAATGAGATTGTCCGCCTTGATGAGTTCCCGATAAACGGCGTTGCGAAGGTGCGGAAGATAGACTCCGCCGAATGCTCCGTGCCAATAACCGCAGTTACACTGACTTCGGTACAGCGATTCTGTTGCCAGGTCAATGTCCGCCCCGCAGAAACCCTCCGCAACGGCTTTGTTAAGGCGTGTACTGACAGACATCATCCGGCAGTACATTTCATCGGATTCGGGATAGCGGACTTTGAAGTTGCGCCAGAAACCGCCGCGAAGAAATTGTTTTATAACGGGGAAACGGGAATCGTTTTGTATGTCTTTGCGGAGTTGTTCTAATTCGTTTTGCTGTTCGGGGGCTAAAACCCATTCGGTCATTTCCCGGTAACTTCCATCGGGAATGTAGATTTTTCCGAGCGGTTCGGTTGCTGTCAGAGCTTCGCTTGGTGTTGTTGTCCGCAGCCAACTGCTGTTTTCGCAAAGAGCATCGAAAAAGCGGTGCAGCCATTTTTCTTCATAGACGTGCCGGTAGGTTTCCGGCCACGAGCCGAATTTTTCCCCGTCGTCGGCGTGAACGAGAACAGCGTCGTCGTTGACGGTTTCGGCGATGTTGCGGAAGTAGGCAATGGAGTCTTCGACGCGTCCGAAGGGAATGAGGTAGCGTAATTTTTCGCTGCCGGGGAAAACATTAAATGTTCTGCCGTCGTCTTCGGAAAGGTAGTGGCGGTACAGCCGGTTTTCAGGAACGCCTGCGAATTTCAGGTGTGAATCGTCAAGAATCGTGTATTGCATACCGGCATCGGCAAGGTCGCGGACGTAACTTTGTTCCCAAACACGTTCTGGAATCCAGAGACCGGCGATGTCGGCACCGAACCGTTTTTTGAGGTATTCGGAGTACATAGCGATTTGTCCTAGCCGGTCTCTGCCCGGAATCATCGCGAGAATAGGTTCAAAGAACGGACCGCCGATAATTTCGATGCGGTGCTGTTTGACGAGAGCGGCAATGCGGTCAAGGTAGTCTGGATGTTCTTCGGCAAGGCGTTCGAGAAGACAGCCGCTTGTGTGCAGGGCGATTTTGAGATGGGTGTAACCTTCAAAGACATCGAGGAACGGCAGGTAACTCCGCTGATAGGTTTCTTCGAGGATATTCCCGAAGTTTCCGACGGGCTGGTGATTATGAACAGCAAAAATGAAACGAACCGGACGCATAGTTTTAACGGACAAATAGTCAATGCGGTATTTTACGACAGAGGTAAATCGACCGGTTTTAGCGGTTTCGTTAATTTTAGTGATTATTTTATGTTTTAATCCGCGGTACAATTTCAGCAGCGGAAACGGTATAATATACCCTGGTGATGAATTGCCGGTCTATCGGTCATCCAACGTATTGTGTTATGCAAATTGCTGTTATTGGCGGAGGGATTACCGGTTTGGCGGCAGCGTATCGTCTGACGCAAATTCTGCCGGATGCCTCCGTAACTGTCTTCGATAAACGAAACCGGCTCGGCGGGGTTCTCGAAACGTTACACCGCAGCGGCTTTGAAATCGAACAAAGTGCCGATAACTTCATCACAACCGTTCCTTGGGGAGTTCATCTCTGCAAAGAACTCGGACTCGAAGAACAACTCGTGCAAACTAATCCCCTCGTACGGCGGACTTACGCCGTCCGAAAAGGAAAACTGCATCTCCTGCCCGACGGCTTTTTGATGATGGCACCGACCAAACTGTATCCGATGGCAACAACGCCGATACTGTCTTGGTTCGGAAAAATCAGAGCCGCTATGGAACTGTTCATACCGGCAAGAAAAGATGATGTTGACGAAAGTATGGCCAATTTCGTCCGCCGCCGTCTCGGCAGAGAAGTCTTTGAACGGCTCGTCGAACCGCTCGTCAGCGGCGTGTACGCTGCCGATATGGAAAAGTTAAGCGTGCTGGCAACGCTGCCCCGGTTTCGGGATATGGAACGGAAATACGGCTCGCTGATAACCGCTATGCAGCAGCAACTGAAAGCGAATAAGCAGGCACACCTCGAAGAACAGAGCGGCGCAAGATACAGTATGTTTGTTACACTGCGGGGAGGTTTAAGTGTCCTTACCGAAACACTTGCCGAAAAAATAACAAGCCGCCGCAATTATGCCGTCCGGCTTGATGCGGACGTGCTGCCGTTGCAAAAAGATAACGGAAGATGGACAATAGAAGTCCGTGATAACACACACGCCGCTGCTGAAAAGCCGATGACTTTTGATGCGGTGATTATTGCTTCGGCAGCGAATGATACGGCATTGTTGTTACAAAAATCTTCACCGGTGATTGCCGAACGGTTAGCGGCAATCCGGCACGAAGGGACGGCAATAGCGACTTTTGCATTTGACGCAAAACAGATTAAACAGGAGTTTCGCGGAATGGGCTTCGTTGTACCGGCGATTGAACGGAGTCCGATACTGGCAGGCAGTTTTAGTTCATTGAAGTATGAACATCGTGCGCCGGCGGGCAAGACGCTGATACGTGTTTTTGCCGGCGGGGCGCGTGCGCCGGAGTTAGCGGAGTTGGAGGATGCTCAATTGATTCCGCTGCTTTTTCAGGAGTTGAAACGGATGATTAAAATTGACGGCGAAGCGTTGTTTTCGTGTGCCTCGCATTGGGCGGGAACGATGCCGCAGTATCACGTCGGACACAGGGAGCGGGTTCGTGAAATCGAGGCATTGGTACAGGCGGACAAAACACTGGCATTGGCAGGCAATGCGTTTCACGGAGTCGGAGTGCCGAACTGCATCGAGAGCGGTATCCAAGCCGCCGAAAAAATCGCTGCCTAATCGGCGGCTTTTTTGGTGTTTGCGGCTTTGCGTTCGGCGGCTTTGCGTTCGGCGGAATTGCGTTCGGCGGAATTGTCTTGCGGTGCGCCTGCTTGAAGTTCACGCAATTTTGCCTGCACTTCGCACAATTGCGCTGCGTTATACTCTCTATCTGCCGGTTCTTCGAGATATTTTATCCGCATCTCAAAATACTTTACCCGCGTTTCCAGATATTTTATCTCGCGCAAATTGTCAGAGGGCTTCCTGATGTTTTTTTGTATGCCGTCA
>JAITOZ010000080.1 GCA_031289675.1 Planctomycetaceae bacterium | reverse complement strand
GACGAATTGGCTGCGCTCCGCCGGTACTCCTCGGTTTTGCTCGGTGCTATCGGACATCCCGACGTACCGCCCGGCATTTTGGAAAAATCGCTGCTGCTGCGGATGCGTTTCGAATTCGACCAGTACATCAATCTGCGTCCCGTCAAGTTGCTGCCCGGCGTTGAAACTCCGCTCAAAGATAAGGGACCGGACGATATTGACTTCGTTGTCGTTCGGGAAAATACCGAAGACCTTTATACCGGTGTCGGCGGCTGTATGAAAAAAAACACGCCCGATGAAGTTGCAACGCAAACGGCAATTTATACCCGCAAAGGCACGGAACGCTGTATCCGCTGGGCGTTCGAGTATTGCAGGAAACGCAATAATCCGAAAGGGAAACGTTTGACGCTTGTTGCTAAAACGAACGTGCTGACTTTCGGACACGACCTTTGGAAACGGACGTTTGACGAAGTTGCGGCGGAGTATTCCGACATCAAGACCGATTACAACAATGTTGATGCGTGCTGTATGTGGATGGTGAAAAATCCCGAATACTATGATGTTATTGTGACAACGAATATGTTCGGCGACATCATCACGGACTTGGCGGGCATTTTGCAGGGCGGAATGGGCGTTGCGGCGGGCGGCAACATCAATCCCGAAAAGGGCGGTTGCAGTATGTATGAGCCGATGGGCGGCAGTGCGCCGAAATACACGGGCAAGAACGTTATTAATCCGATAGCGGCAATCAATGCGGCGGCAATGCTCTTGGAGCAGGAAGGTTATGCTTCGGCTTCTCAACGTGTGATGAAAGCAATAGCCTTTGTAACCGGCAGCAAGATGAAGAGTCAATCGGCAGGCAAGATGGGATTCAGCACAACCGAAATCGGCGATTGGGTCTGCGGCAATTTGTAGATCATCGGCAGCCAAGCGGAGATAGAGGCAGCGTCTTCGGCAGAAAGGCGGATATTGCTTTTTTTATTTTATTCCTGTTTCATTTTCTCCCTGATAATATTATAATGGGGCGGATTATTTTATGCAGCGTATTCAATCAATGACCCGCATTTTATCCGGCATTCAGCCGACGGGACGTTTTCACTGGGGCAATTATTTCGGTGCTATCCGCCAGTATATCGACTTGCAAAACGGACGGGATACCGCTTTTTATTTCATCGCTAATCTGCACGCCCTGACAACGATTCGGGATAAAAAAATTCTCAAAGAAAATACGTTGAATGCCGCCCTCGACCTGTTGGCACTCGGTCTCGACCCTGACAGAGCAACGCTGTTTATGCAGTCCGATGTTCCCGAAGTGTCTGAACTTTGCTGGATACTAATGACAACGGCACCGATGGGACTCCTCGAACGCTGCCATGCTTATAAAGATAAAAAAGCGAAGGGCTTGACTGCCGATGCCGGTTTGTTTGCCTATCCGGTTCTGATGGCTGCCGATATTCTGCTTTACGACTCCGACCTCGTACCGGTCGGTGAAGACCAGATACAGCATATTGAGGTTGCCCGTGATATTGCCGGTGCGTTCAATCATTCGTTCGGTGAAGTTTTCGTGATGCCGAAGCCGTACGTTGTGAAAGATACCGCCAAAGTCCCCGGCTTGGACGGCGGTAAAATGTCGAAAAGTTACAATAATTCCGTCGAAGTCTTTGAAGACTTAAAAACCCAAAAAAAGAAAATTATGGGGATTAAGACGGACAGCCGTCCGATGGAGGAGCCGAAAGACCCCGCAGGCGACCATCTGTTTGAGTTATATTCGCTTTTCGCCTCTGCTGAACAAATCAAAGAGTTAGAAACAACGTACCGTAAGGGCGGTTTCGGTTACGGCAGCGTGAAAAGCGGCTTGGCGGAATCGGCGGAAAAATACTTCGGCGAAGCAAGAGCGAAGCGGGAAGAGTTGGCTGCGAAGCCGGACATCGTGAAGGACGTGTTGTCGTTCGGGGCTTCAACGGCACGTAAGAAAGCATCAGCAGTATTGAAGCGGGTCAAGGCAGCGTGCGGTGTCGGGTGAAGCGGCATTTTACAAAGCAAAGCGGCTTTATACGTCGGGAGCGTTGTGCACACCGGAAGAATTGATGTAACCTTGCTCTTCCATCAAATCGTAAAAGTTTTGGTACAACTCGTTGTAACGGGAGTGCATATCAGGGTTCGGAAAAAACGTTCCCTCAACCGCAAGCATCGCATCAGCAAGCGGCTCAAACGAATGAAACACACTGCCGAGTGCTGCAATCATTGCCGTTCCATACGCTGTTCCGCTGCATCCCCTCATCCGTCGGTTAATGCGTCCCATCACATCCGCCCGGCACTGCATCCAAACATCGCTCGAAGCCCAATTCCCGCCCGTGTACACGTCTCCTGCCGTATCCGCCGCTTCCGCAAGAACATCCAAACGCTGGCAGCAGAACCGCTCGAACATAGCCGTTCCCTGTATGCAGGAAACAAACTGGACTTCGCGGTCATCCGTTGCCGGTGAAATGAAACCTTCGGCTCTACTCGAAACGAATGGAAAAGTCTCGCCTTTGGCAACATTCGGATAGGCTAGATAACTGCTCGGCAGTAAACTAACAACCTGCGTTTCCAGCTCTTTGAAAGCATTTTCTGAAAACCAACTCTTTATCCATTCTGTTCCGGTTCGGCTTTCGACAGAATACATCCAGGCCTTGTTTGGAAGTTTATGACAACTAATGTGGGTGTGCGGGGTACGGATTAATTTCGGGGCGATACCGCTGATGGTCAAATGATCGATGAGCATTGTGTGAAAATCGCCGGTCTTTCTCGCACCGGAAGCGATGAACTCGGCAACGCCGGAGACCGTCCCCATTATCACATCAATGCCAGCAGGCAAACCGGTCGCAGCGGATGCTTGCGCCGTAACCGTCCCTATTTTTGTGCCGAAGTGAGTCAGTGCAGGCAGCCTGTCCCGAACGGAAAGATACATATCATAATCAAGCCAGTCGGGCCAATTTTCGTCAATCAGGTCGCAGCCGCTTCGGGCGGCAAAGGAATACTCGGTAACGTCGGGAGAGCCTTTGAGTCTGCCGAGAATGAAGTCGGCTTGATGCAGAAATACGGCATCTTCATAGAGGTCGGGATTATTATCTTTTACCCAAGCGATCTTCGCAATCGGGTCAGAAGCGGAGAAAATGATTCCGTTGCGTTCGCAATGTTCTCTTCCGTGAAAGTTGAGGCTTTTGACGTAATCAAAGCCGCGTTCATCGGCGGCAAGAATAGCGGGCAGTACCGGTACTCCCCGCCGGTCAAGCGTTACAAGCACACCGGGCTGACAGGAAACGGAAACGGCTTTTAGTTGGGACGCATTGGCTAATTTCGTACGGAGTTGTGATACGAGATGCCCGGCGGCGAGGCGGGTTCCCTCCCACCAAACTTCAGGATTTTCTTCGACAAAACCTTTTTGGGCGGGCGGATGATTTTTTTTAGGATACGGTGCATTTGCTTCGGCAACAATCTCGCCGTGTTCTGTTACGGCAAGGGCGTGAACGGACTCAGAACGTAAATGTATTCCAATAAAAACAGCCGCCGTAAAAGTATCTTGACTCATAAAAAATGGCAAAACAGAAAAGCAGCCTTCATTATACTGAAACCATTCGAGAAGGTAAAGGGCTGCGGTTCTGTGCGGAATCTGACACGACCGCCGAATTGGAGCGTGTTACCACAGTATCAACACGCCCTCATCGATTTCGTTACACTTAAAATTTCGGCTTTTGTGATCCTTTTTCCTTAATTTCCGGTATTCACCGCCATTAAACTCCGAAATCTAGTAAAGAAGGTCTGCATCTAGTGAACAACGGCTTCGCCGCCGTTGCAGGTTCCGAGGGCTTTTAGAATTTTTTTCGCCACATCGTTCGCTATGAACCGCACAGAGCCGTCAAACAGTGCCGCATTGATTCCGTTCGGATGATAACTGCCCGCCCGACCAACGTTAATACCCTTCGATAATTCGTCCAAGGTAATGTCCGCCGCCGGATCCATCCAGCAGAACGGCTTTTTCACTTCGACAACGGCAAGCGTGTTGCTCGTTCCGTCAGCGATTCTGGCGAAACTCTCCCCCCTTATTTCGCCAGCCTTCTTTGCCGGTACCAAACCTTCACCGGCAATGACCGAATAACAGCAGTCTCCCGCTCTGTGAGGTCCATTCGGACAGCGATAAAGCGGCACATCGGCGTTGTGAAACTGCTTGTTGTAGTCGCTGTCCCACGGTTCGTTCAGCCGGATTTTTTGGTACAGCGCACTCCGTTCAAGAAACGGCAGAATCAGCACCCGCCAACTATGGAGCGGTTTGCCGCCGGCATCGACCGTGTAAAGCGGCGGAAGCGCATTGTAACTGTCGTGATAATTATGGAACGCCAGCACGATGGTTTTGAGATTGGTCTGACATTGCTCAATCCCCTGCGCCGCTGGAAACGTCACTTTGTGTACCGCCTGAAAGTAAGGAATAAAGACACCTGCCGATGCAATCACCGGCAGCGTAATGTCTCCGTCCGCTGTACGAAAAACGAGGCGGTCATCTTCGACACCGGGCAGGAATGTCAGCAATATCCCTTTCAGAAATTCAAAGAAGAGCGGTGATAAATGCGGTGAAGAGTTATTGGCTTGCTGCTCTCTTGCATCGCTTATTCGATGTACAATCACGTTGGCGAGAGAACTCCGAAGGGCATTGGCTTCAGAATTCGCCGCTGTTTTGATTGTCAAAAGCCGCACGGGGCTGCTTTTATCGTTCGATGCCCCTTTGCCGTTTGATGACTGTGCCGCGCGAAACAGAGAATCAAGCGAAAGCGAAGCGGCAGCCCACTCGATTTTTTGCGAAGCGGACATCAGCAGTTCCTGGACATCTTGCGGCATACTGTTCGGCAGGGGGAGAGAACGAATTTGCTCCTTAAGTTTTTTGTTCAGTGCGGCGGCAACTTTGATTTCGTCCGTCCCCAACGTTTTCAAAGCCTGCTGAATCAATGATTCTTTTGCGGGAACAGCGTTTATTGCCCATTCCGTAACGGCAAATCGGGTTGCTTCTTTACGTCCGTCTTTATTATACATTAGCCCATTAACCGGAATGGGAATGAAAAGAAAATCACCGGAAGCGATGAATTCGATTCCGAGATTATCCAAATGAACAAATGAAAGCAGGTTTTTCAGGTTTAGGTTAGTAATTTTCAGGTCATTGTCTTTATCGGGCAAACCTTGATTTTTCCAAGGTGCAACTAACACCGCAGCAATTCCGAATTCAGACAAGTTAGAATCGGCGATAACTGCAATTTCCCTGATACCGAGAACGTTGGTAATTATACTAAAAGGCGGTCGAACGGCAGCATCGAATTTTTCCAGGTCGGCTTTCAATTCATGGATTGTCATCGTGAACGATTCTTCATCGAAATTGAGTTTTCGCAGCAACTCTTCGCCGAATTCTTCGACTCCGGCTTTCAGCGTATCGACTTCGACTTTTCTCAAGTCGATATGCACGAAGGCAATGGTATTCTCCGTGATGAGCGGAGCAAACGTTTCCTGTGCGGAAACACGAAACACCGTTAAAACGGCGAGAAAGACGGCGGTCAAAACGGCAAGATACGGCAAGTGTCTCATTTTTTCTCCAGAAAAGTTAGAGTTGTAGTTCGGGTACTGTTAACCTTTGATAGAATGGTTACAACATCCCGTCGTTGACTGTTATACCTTATTTTTTTTGACTTTTCAATAGGAGCGGCAATGGCTTGTCCGAAGTGGGGCAGCGTAAAACTTTATCGGGTATTTTTTTTGAAAATAATTTTTTTTGAAAATAAGGTTTTCCTTTGTCCGAAACCCTTATTTTCCCCGGTACTCTTAATAGCACAGGTTCCCATTCATTGTTTCTCCTTATTTGTAAATTAAGGGAATAAGGGTAAGAGTTTGAAGACGCATTACTATTAA
>JAITOZ010000057.1 GCA_031289675.1 Planctomycetaceae bacterium | reverse complement strand
GGTAAAAGGGGTAAATGGTTACTGATTGCAAGTTAAGTTAACGCAACGGTTAAGCAATCGGAATAGAAGTATAATGCGGATGCCGAACCTTTGCAAGGGGGCAGGGCAGAAAAATCCTTTGACAACCTTCCGCCGGACTGATTCAAACAAAAATCCAACAACTCGATGACTAACAATCGGACTCGTTATTACTCATTTTGAGCCGTTGTTTCCTTTGAGGTAACCTCTAAGAACGCTTCTATTTCTAGACATATTGCAGTGATACGTTATAATTAGCCGTAGTTCAAAATTTTTTTCATTAGGAGAATCCGATGTCTATGCCGCCGCTCCTTCAAGAACAATTCAATCTCGCCAAACACGCTGAACTCAGCAAGTTTCTGCCGCAACTCAACACACTCGTCGATTGGGAAGCCTTTCGTCCCGCTTTCGAAACCGCAACCATCGCCGACCACTCCAGAGGCGGCCGTCCCAACATCGATGTCATTCTGATGTTCAAAGCACTCATTCTTAAGACTCTCTACAATCTCTCTTACGAACAAACGACGTTCCTCATCATTGACCGCATTTCGTTCCGCGACTTTCTCGGCATCAATTTGCTCTCTATCATTCCCGATGCTTTCGAATGTTCGGTATTCCCGCCAGTATTGAAGAGCGATGAGTAGTCTATCAGCGAGAGGGATTTTATTGGTGCGCCGCCGTGTTTGTGTTGCAGGAAATGAAAAAAATGAACGATGATGAGCATTTTATCGAAAACGCACCGCTTCGTTCCGGTGACACATCCAAACATTGCGGTGTCTTGCCGAAAAGTTGTTCCGACATCTTCCAAATCCATTGTGCTCCGTCCCCCAACACCGAAACATTACTGCCCGTCCCTAAGTCAAAACGTAACTTCGTGCTGCGTTCCTGAAAAACATCTTTCGACTCGACTACCGCTGTTACAATGCTAACAAGTTGCTGATGTCTGATGCGATATTTTAACGCGAACCACACGAACGTTATGAAAAACGGTTACGGAACAAGTCTGCTTTGCAGATGACCTGCCGAATTCTTTGAGGTGTTTGGCAGCGGGTTGGTAAGAAATTTTTGCGGCGGCAAACGCTATCAAACGGCGTGCGCCGCGGCTGTAATGGCCTTCTAATCCGAGAAGTTGTTCGACCGGAAACGAGCATCGTTTGCAATGCGGACAGCGGCAATGACGGCGGAAAGTCCGGATGTGATTGCTGCTTGTTGTCAACGTTTTTGCCGTTGTTTCACGGACTTTCGTTTTTTTTACAATGGGGACATTGTTTGGCCTCGGCGGTTTTTTTTGGTGATGCTGTTCATAGGACTTCCTTGTCGGTAAAAAGACTTGTTCCCAGTATTATAACGAAAACCCGATAAATTTTTACGTACCCCCGTAACTCCGTGTATTGACAACGAGATGCTTTGATGTACAATAGGACTGTCGTCTATAACAATGTGACGGACGGCAGGTCCATAAAATAATTTCTTCAACAACCGAAATCCCTATGCGAACAGCGATTTGTTTCACTATTGTAACCGTATTTTTTTCCATAACTGTTTTTGCCGAAGACATTCATTATGAAGGTGCTTTGAGAGCAAAACCAGCGGTCGAATTGAAACTTTGGCCCGGTACGCCTCCCGGTGAAAAAGCCGGAAAAATCGGCGAAGAAAAAGCGGAACTCGGTAAAGAGACAATGCCGATCCTCCGTGTCAGCAGCGTTACCGTTCCGTCGCTTGCCGTGTATCAACCGGCATCCGAAAAGGCGGCAGGAGCCTGTGTCATTGTTTTTCCCGGCGGCGGTTACAATGTTTTGGCGTACAACCACGAAGGAACCGAGGTTGCTCATTGGCTTAATTCGTTCGGTGTTACCGCCGTTGTTGTCAAATACCGGGTTCCGCGGCGAGCCGGACTGCCTACACACCTTGCCCCGCTCCAGGACGCTCAGCGAGCCGTTCGGCTTGTCCGAAAAAACGCCGAAGCGTGGAAAATCGACCCTAAAAAGATCGGCGTTCTCGGATTTTCCGCCGGAGCCCATTTGACGTTAATGGCGGCAACGAATTACGGTGAAAAAGTTTATGAGCCGGTGGACGGCGCGGATCAATTAAGTGCCAGACCGGATTTTGCGGTGCCGATTTATTTGGCTGAGGCTCTGAAAAACGGTGAGCGAAAGCGGGTCGATATTCCATTGGACGAAAAGGTCAAAATCACGAAGGAAACGCCGCCGATGTTTCTTTCCATTTGCGATGACGACCAGGTCGGTTCTGTGGGAAGCGTTCAACTTTATATGAAACTTCATGAGACCGGAATTCCTTGCGAACTCCATATTTTCGTCAAGGGCGGACACGGTTACGGAATCCGCACCGACCGGTATCCAGCCGCCGGTTGGAACCGGCTCTGCGAAGATTGGCTGAAACAAATCGGCGTTGTCCGCTAAAGCATATTACACCCTCCAGTTTTAGGCTGGTGTCTATGCCGGACCCTAATTTTCGGTTATAAAACGTCTGCGGATTAAACGGATTTTTCATTTCACTGACTTCGCCAACGGCAGATGGTCTTCATCCAAAACGGAGTTGACGAAGTCAGGCAAAATAGACTCGTTCCCTCGCGTTCCGAAAAGATCATACACGACCTATCCCGATAGGCGGGAATCGCCGTAAGACCTTTCGATTCAAGGAAACTCGTCACTTTTACGTCTTATCTTGCATCATTGTTTAGCGTGGTCGCCGATATTCGGCATTGATTTGTGAACGTCGGGACCGAAGTAACGCAGTGCCACAAGCGGTTCACTGCCGGAATTCTCGACAACGAAACCGTTCTTTGCCGCCGCTGCCGTTACAAATATCTCATCGTTCGGCTCCGCTCCAAAACGCAGCATTATCGGCGTGTCCACCGTCAGATTGCCGACCTTGCCGTGTCCCTGAACGAAAATCCACGAACTCGCACCAGGGTCGCGAATCTCCGCCTTCGCACCGGGATACACCGTTAATTCTTTCGCCGAAAAAATCTGCTTGCCGTCAATCTTGCCATAGACTATCCAGCGGTCCCAATAACCGTCTCCCGACTGCTCCTCATCGGCAATCGGCTCAACGTAATTATTCTGCTTGAAATACGGGTCAATGTTCCTCTCCCAATCAAGCATTCCGACAATGTAATCAAGGTCGTGCTTTTTGCCTTTCGGAACATCCTTGACAAGCAAGTCCCAGGAGACTTCGCGGTGTTCGACCAGCGAAGAGAACGAACCGAAGACATCGCTGCCCCACTGCGGTTCGTAGGTACACATCGAACCGGGAGCGTGAAGCACACCGGCAGGAACAATCCAGCCGGTACCGGGTTTCAAGCGGTACGCTTTCGATAAATCAAGGATGCCGTTATCGCCCTTGTTCCAGTCTTCAAGACACTTGCGGACTTGTGCCTTCGTTGTACCGGGTTCCAAACCGAAAAACGTGTAATCGAAATGATTCTCGGCGGCATTGAGTTGCGGCGGAAAGTAATACGACTCCGGTTTGCCGTCTTGTCCCACGTTTTTGGCGTGCTTGTCCATCTGATGAACGTGATGAAAGAGCGGACCGAGGTCGTCAAAGAACTTGGAATAGACGGGCCACCGCTGGTGTTTTTTCCAAATCTTCTCGCCGACGACATCGCCTTTACCTTCGGCGACGGCATCACGCAGCAAAAATCGTTTGCCGTTGAATTTAACGTAACTTAATCCTTCGTCGGGATTGCGGTTAGCGTTAGCGGCTTCGGTGGTACTTCCGTACCATCGTTCGTTGATACCGCCGCGGTGAACGCCGAGAGCGTACCAATCTTCGGGATGCAGTTTGATGCGTCTTCCGGGCTGCATAAAGACGCGGGGAACCCAGGTCGGTGTCAAACGCAGGATACCGTTACCGGCTTCCATTGCGTTCTGAAATTCTTTGGCGATGTTATCTTTTTTAACAACGCTGCTGCGGGCGGGACAAGTGCATTTAGACATAAGGTACTCCGTTAATGGCTGGACTAATTTGACATTTGTACGAACGGCAATAGTATATCTTTTCGTGCGCCAATGTCAACGCCGGCTCGCTAACAATACCGCAAGAGGAACAAGCAGTCAGTTGCGTGTAAAAATAAAGAGCGGCAGGGCTGCTTAACCGCCGCCGCTTTTATACTAAAGTTGTTCCCTAAGCGTTTTTTGTTTTTTAATCGCGAAGGCGCGAAGACCGCTTTTTATTAGTGGCTAGCCCGTTTCTTTAATTGCTATTGTCTTTACGCATCAAATATGTTATAATGCTGTTTTCGTAACGAACAGCATACCTCAAGGAGATAAAAATGCCTGTCCCTTATCCGATGGAAC
>JAITOZ010000244.1 GCA_031289675.1 Planctomycetaceae bacterium | reverse complement strand
TCGAACCGTAAAGTGAAAAAGTTTTACGGCGACGGAAGTTATGATACTTGGAACAATTATGAGCAGTTGGATAATCGCAACATTAAATCGGTGATACCGCCGCAGAAAAATGCGAAGATAAAGCGGCACGGCAACAGTAAGTTGCCGAAGTTGGAGCGGGACGAAGCGATACGCGGTATCCGCAAACAAGGGCGGACGGCGTGGAAGCGGAGTATCGGTTTCTCTTATCAAAAGTCCTTTGGTAATCCTTCCTTTCGTTGTCTCAACCGTTGTGTAATTCAACGGAATTTTTGATAATTTCTTCTCAAGTTTCTTCATTTTTTTGTATTTTTCATCCGTTGGTTCCCCAAATTGAGAAGCGTATTCTACCAATCCGCCCATATACTCATCATACCACCAAGAAGTAAATTCTAACCTTTGTTCGTCTGTAAGAATCAATTTTGCCTCCTCAAAATCCTTTTCCGTCACCACAATTATCGTTTTCGATGCGCATGCATTAAATTCAGAATTTTTGTCAAATTCAAATTTCTTGTA
Organism: Planctomycetaceae bacterium; assembly: GCA_031289675.1. Lineage (GTDB taxonomy): Bacteria > Planctomycetota > Planctomycetia > Pirellulales > Thermoguttaceae > WRKP01. The sequence goes on along the minus strand of JAITOZ010000244.1, from coordinate 17,514 downwards.
GCTTTCCTCCGAAATATACCGAAGCCGGTTGAAATTTTGCCCCGCCAAAACGGCAGCAGCCCAACAAGGCTGCAGTTTGAATGAGGGCGATAGCCAAATGCCTGACCGGCTAGGTCTAAAATAACCTTTCATTGTGTTCCTCCAAATTTGTGCATCAACAGGGAAGTAATGAAATACGTTCCCGTAAGGTTCCCGCTTCCATCCCAACCTTTCCCTTGCGAGACATATCGATTTCAGTAATTTGAAACAATTTAGGAAGTTTGAACTTAATTTTTTCGACTAATTTTTGGTCGTTGAAAAGTTCTCGAATGTCAGACATAGCCGGATTCTACCCCGTTTTTTCTTTTGCGGTCAAATTTTTGCTTCGTTTTCTGCCGACAACGAAGCGTCCGATGATGTTTCGTACCGACAGTATTTTATTGCAAATTTCGTTTTTTTGAAAACTACTTCAGCCGTTGAAACCGCCGCAAATTTCCGATGACGGCGAACCGTCACCTCAACATTTATGTTACAAGAACGGCAAGGCGGTTTTTTGTCTTTTACAGCCCCGAACACTGCCGGTTCTGCCGAAGAATAAGCCAAAGTTGCTGAAAAGGAAAACGGACACGGTTGCAAACCGTATCCGTTTTCCTTCCTGCTGCTTACCGACTCTTTGCTCTATCTCCTGCGTCTCCTTGCAGCGACCGCACCGGCAATGCCGAGACCGAATATCAGCATTGTTGCCGGTTCAGGTGTTGCATAAGTAACACCGTTCGGCGTGACATTGGTCATAATGTATATCATATCATTATAATCAAAATCGGTACTGCTATCTTCCCAAGCAAACATATAAGCGGATTTAATGTCCATATCTCCGTACTTAAGCCGCAGAAGATCGGTAACATCAAATGCAATCATTCGTATCAATCCGTGACCCAACTGGTTGCCGTAAAAGGTATCAAATGTTTCTGAGTGTTCTCCGTTGTTATCTGTCCACGTTACTCCGCGTCCAAGCGAAACATTATAGTCGCCTTCCACTCCAATCGTGTAACGCGGATTTTCATCGAATTCTTTATCGAAGAAATTACTGCCGCCCTGATAACGCTGTGACCAGACGGTATCTCCATTGAAATTCGTTAAGTTAACGTCATGCCACATTGCCGCTGTTCGAAACTTTCCGAACATTTCGGCACCAGCGTTCACATGCCAACTATCAACGAATTGATGAATTCCTCTTGCAGCAAACAGGTCGTTCCCGTTGTTGCCTTCGGAATAGGATTCACCAAGTATCCCAAGTTCCTTGGCGAAATACGTACTGAATACTTCTACCAGTTTGCTGCCGTCTTTCCACCAACCGATTTCGAATGTGTCGAAACTCGAATTGGTTTGCTTGTAATGGTCGGAATATCCGTCCGGTTGAGCCTGAACGCTGCTTGGGAATGCAGCCAATCCTAGCAAAGCAGCAAAGAGAAAAACGTTGAGTACGCCAGTCCCTGCTCTGCCTTGATTTCCCCAAAACTTGTTTTCGCCAAAGCGAATGATTGAATGTTGCGTTTTCATTGCATCCTCCTTTTTTGTTAATGGCGGTGATTCGTCATACCTGTGCTAACCGGCAAAATATGCGCCAGACGGATTATTTTGTTTTTGAGGCATAAATACCGGTGATTTGTCCCTTTGGCAAATATTGTCTGTATTTTTTGCGTTGCAAAATAATGCAAACTGTATTAAAATAATGCACTAAAATTATATTGTACCTCCCGCCGCCGATTGGTGTAATGAACGGTGTTGATGTCGAATCGAAGTCAATGCCGATATTGTGCGTTATGAAATTCACTTATTGACCAATACGGCGTATCAAACATGTTTTCTCGATTAGAGCGGCAACGTTGTGATAGATAATTTTGGGTCTGACATAATTGCTTCAAAATTGCCTTCTTGTTAGGCAATTATCTATGCCAGCCCCTATACTTAATATACAAGAAACAAAACAAATCATAAAGTCCGTGAACAGCAACCGGCACGAAAAGGTTTTGCGTGTAAGTCAAAAGGAAACCGAAATACAGCGACATCAAAAACGCCAAAACAGCGTACGTTCGGGTTACATTATGTGCTAAAGCGAATAAAAGCGAAACAACAATCAGCACCGTTGTTTGTTGCGGTGTCCCCAAGTATTGCACCAAACCGTCTTGTAACAGTCCTCGAAAAAAGAATTCTTCGCCGAATCCTGCCAATGCCGACAAAACAATAAAATGCAGTAATCCGCAGTCCGCCATTTCCCGATGCACCATTTCGCCAACAAATCGCTCAACTTTTCGGAGACCCTCAAACGGCACAAAGTCCAAGACAAAGCCCGTAAGAATAAGCGGTACGGCGGCTATGCCGATTTGCAAAAATGCCGCTGCGGCGAATGAACAGTTTTGCCAAAAAGGAAAACCGCAGAACACTCCGGCAGCAACGGAAAAAACACCGATACTGATTTCAAAAATAACGGCTTGCTGAAAAAATGTCATTGACAAAATATCATCGCGTTACGGTCTATTTTTTTCCGGCAGCCCGCTGTTTTTGAAAAAACTGCGATAAGATATTTCCGCAGGGTTCCGATAATATATTGGGCACAACACGGCATTGATGATTCAAACGGGAATCGTTGAGTAATTCAAAGAGCGAACAAACGGCACCGGCTTTCCGGTCTGACGCTCCGAATACAACGGTCTGGAGTCGGGCTTGTAAAACAGCACCGGCACACATCGGACACGGTTCGAGTGTTACATAAATTGTACACTCGTCGAGTCTCCACGAATTAAGTGCATCGGCGGCTTGGGTGACGGCGAGCATTTCGGCGTGCGCTGTCGGGTCGTGTAACTGTTCACGCCGGTTATGGTCTGAAGCGATAACCCGTCCGTTAGCGCGAACAATAACCGCCCCGACAGGAACTTCGTTTTCGTCCGCCGCTGCCTGCGCCTCCTGTAACGCCATTCGCATATATTTTTCGTGCATTGATACTATCGGGGGGCTTACACCCTCCGCTCCTTAATTCTCACTGTTCCCAGTCGTCCCAATTCCAATTCGGCGTTTCAATGCCGGCGAACGCAAGATATTCCCGCTCCTTCTGCCGCATCACCGCTTGTAACGCTTCTGTCTTGTCATCAAAACCGGCAAGATGCAGCAATCCGTGAATAACGTAAAGGAGCAATTCGTCCTGCGGCTGCCAGCCGAACTCTTTTGCCCGCTCACAAGCAACTTCGCTGCATACCAAAATCTCGCCTTCCAGATGACCTTCGCTCTGCCGGTATTCCACCGGAAAACTAATCACATCCGTCGGATAATCGTGATGTAAAAAATCGGCGTTATACTGATGTATCGTATCGTTGTCCACAAGCACAACATTGAGTTTGCCGCTGCGGATATGGGAGTCATCGAGGATTTTGTCGCACACCGTCCGTATTTTGACAATGTCCGCTTTCAATAAGTCCTGTTCATCAAGGATTTCAAAAAGGAAAGCCATTACGGGGAACTATTTTAGAGATAAATCATTTCGTTCACTGTTGCACCGGCAGGAATCATCGGCAAAACGTGTTCCTGATACGGTATGGTTACATCAAGTAAAAACGGCTTCGGCGAGTCAATCATATTCCGAACCGCCGCCGGCAGTTCCGATTTCTCCGAAACGGTCAACGCCTCCCAGCCGTAACCTTTGGCTATCGCTGCATAATTCGGATAACGCACTGCCGGCCCGATGCCCGTCCCCTTTCCAAACGCCTCAGGGTCATCTATCGGTCCCAAATAGGTATTCGCCCGATTTGATTTGTGAAATCTATCCTCCCATTGCATCACCATTCCGAGATGCTGATTGTTCAGAAGCAGTATCTTGACGGGCAACTTTTCACAGTAACACGTTGCCAGTTCCTGAATGTTCATCTGCAAACTGCCGTCGCCTTCAATGTCGATAACCAACTTATCGGGGCAGGCCACTTTGGCACCCATTGCCGCCGGCAGTCCGAAGCCCATCGTTCCTAGACCGGCACTCGAAAGCCACGTCCGCGGTTCGCTAAAACGGTAAAACTGCGTCGTCCACATCTGATGCTGCCCCACGCCCGTTGCAATAATCGTCTTCCGGTCTTTTGCCGCCTTCCACAGTTCCTCTATTGCATACTGGGCAAGGATATGCGGCGATTTCACATCGTAAGAAAGCGGCATATCCTTCTTCCACTGACCGAGTTTTTTGTGCCAGTTCCCGATTTCCGCTGCCGGTTTGTATCCTTGCAACTTGCCGATGAGACCGGTCAGTACCGCCTTAACATCGCTGACGACGGCAATGTCCGCTTCTTTGACCTTGTTAATCTCTGACGGGTCAATGTCAACGTGAACAATTTTTGCTTCCTTCGCAAACGCGGAAGCTTTGCCGGTCACGCGGTCATCAAAGCGGACTCCGAGCGCAAGGAGCAAGTCGGCTTCATAAACGGCGTGATTGGCGTAAGCCGTCCCGTGCATTCCGACCATACCGAGTGCCGATTCGTGGTCGCGCGGAAAAACCGACAGCCCCATCATCGTTGTGGTAACCGGAATCTGCGTCATTTCGGCAAGTTGCCGAAGTTCTGCTGCCGCACCGGAAGCAACAATACCGCCGCCGGCGTAGATTATCGGACGCTTCGCCGCCTTCATTGCCTCAACGATGTTTTCCAAACTGCTCTCTGCCGGTTTCCTGCTCTCGCCTTCGTAACCGGGAATATCAAACGGGGTCTTAAAATCAGGAACGCATTGAGCAATCTGAATGTCTTTCGGTATGTCAATGAGTACAGGACCCGGTCTGCCGGTAGAGGCAATGTACAACGCCTCGCGAACAATGCGGGCAATATCATTGACATCGGTTACAAGGTAATGATGTTTCGTAATACTCCGGCACATTTCGACAAACGGTGCCTCCTGAAAAGCATCGCTCCCGATGGAGGCTGTCCCAACCTGTCCGGTAACGGCAATCATCGGAATACTGTCGAGTTTAGCATCGGCAATGGTCGTAACAAGATTGGTCGCACCGGGACCGCTCGTTGCCATACAGACCCCGACTTTACCGCTGGAACGGGCATAACCCTGCGCAGCGAACCCGCCGCCCTGTTCGTGGCGGGGAAGAATGACGCGGAGTTTATCCCGAAAACGGGTCATCGCCTGATGAAGCGGAATACTGCCGCCGCCCGGATAGGCAAAAATGGTGTCAATGCCTTCGTTGATAAGGGCTTGAATCAGAATATCGGCACCGCTCATTGCGGCAGACTGCTCCTGATACTTATTTACACTCATAGTCGATTATTGTAGGTGATTACTGATGGAGTTTCTAGTATAATCTGTCTCTGGTACAATCTGCGGATTACCGGGGCATTAAAGAGCGAAGTGATTATCCCTTATCCCCTCATCATTGTCAAACCCTTCATCGATGCTTCGTGTTATCGGTCTTAATCATCATTCGGCACCGCTTGACATTCGGGAACGTTTGGCGTTTTCGCCCCAACAGGCAGCCGATGCTCTCAATGTCTGGCAGGATACGACGACGGAAATCGAAGCCGTCCTGCTTTCAACGTGTAACCGTACAGAGTTTTATGCTGCATCACAGGCAGAACCGCTGCCCGCCGCCGAATCCTTGTTGCAGTTTTTACTTGACCGCAAGGGCTGCGGAGCGGCAATGATTCCCGCCTCGCATATTTTCATACTCGATAATGCCGATGCTGCCGAACATTTGTTTTCCGTTGCTTCCGGCTTGGACAGTATGGTGCTGGGCGATATGCAGATTTCAGCGCAAATCAAATCGGCATACCAAACGGCTGTTACTGCCGAAACAGCCTCAACGCTGCTCCATACGCTTTTTCAAACTGCCCTGAAGACGGCAAAACGTGTCGCAGCGGAAACGGATTTGCACCGTCATAAGGTGAGTATTCCGAGTATTGCCGTAACCGATTTTGCGATGCGGATTTTCGAGACGCTCCGTAACAAAAAGATTTTCATCTTCGGTGCCGGTGAAATGGCAGAAGAAACGTTGACGTATCTGACGGCAGAAGGCGGTCAAAACATAACGATATTGAACCGGCATCGGGACAGGGCGGCGGCGTTGGCGGCAAAATTCGGGGCGGCAACTGCCGATTGGGGTGAAATGTTTGAAGCGGTAATAAAGGCGGACATCATCGTTTCGGCAACAGGGGCAAGCGAGCCGGTGGTAACAGCGGAGACATTCCGGCGTTTGGAAAAACAACGGGGCGGGCGGACGCTTTTTGTGCTGGACTTGGCTGTGCCGCGGGACTTTGAGGCAGAAATCGGCAAGAGCAGCGGCGTGTACTTATATTCGATAGACGATTTACAGGAAGTGTGCCGCAAAAACAGAGCGGAGCGGGACAAGGCAGTTCCGAAAGCGGAGCGGATTGTCCGGCAGACGGCGAAAGAATTTGTCAGAGACGTTATGTACCGCAAGAGCGGGACGGTGATACAAAAGTTGCGGGAACGCTGGTCAAAGACAAAGGAAACGGAATTGCAGCGGCTATTTAATAAACTGCCGGAGTTGACGGAAAAACAGCGGGAGGAAATCCAATATACGCTTGAACGTTTGACGGCAAAGTTTTTGCATCCGCCGATGGAATCGCTGCGCAGCGAATCGGGGGCAGGCGAGCCGTCCGCCCTGCTCAATGCTTTGGCAAAATTGTTCAAAATAAATTAAGATGCAGCAGTGAGTTGCGAATAGTGTTTTTATGAGACTTGTTGACACTCCAATCTCCCTTGCGGCAGAGTTAGCACTCTCTAACGACAACTCGCCGCTATCCTCAACGCCAATGCGCAGAGCCGAACCAGCCGAAAAGAATCATCAATACGAGCAGCAGCATCGCAATCACGCTTATCACCGCCAATTTGCGTCCGCCGGTCTTATCCGTCTTGAAACTGACACTGCCGGCAGCATAAACAAAAAAGATGAACATTAGAAGCGTTCCGATGATGAGCGGGTCGGAAACGGTAATCCGTATCCTGCTTGAAGCCGGACAGTGTTGGTATAAATGACTGCCGGTCAACACAGTAGCGGCTAAAAATACGGCAGCGGCTTTAACCGCTTTTTTGCACACGGCAAGCGACCATTCCAGCGACGGCAGCGGGATTTTTTCCTGCGGCTGCTCTTTGCGGTGCAGCCGATAATCTTGTAACAAATACAGAATGCCGGCAACTCCGCCGATGATGACCGATGCGGTAACGAGAAAAATCACAATGGTATGGAGCATAACCCAAAGCGGAATATCCGCACTGTTCGATACTGCCGAATTGTTGTACGGAAAAAGAACGCTGCCGGCAAGAAACAGGAGAATAATCGGCAGGAGGATAATACCGAAGGGAATTTTCGGACGAAAAAGCGACCAGTAGAGATACATTAACGCAAGTCCCCAGGCGGAGACACTGAAGTACATCTGTGCGGCAGAAAGCAGGTGTTCGCCAGCAGCGTGATGTGTGTACAAAAAAAATGTCTGCCCTGCAAAACCGGCAAAAACCAACACGCACGGAAGGAGAAAAAGAAAACGTTGTCTATTCCGGCAGCGCGATATCTCCAGCACAAGGGCGAGTAAATAGCAAACCGTATACATATTTGTTTAGGTTCCAGACAAGTGTTTCGTCACTGATTCTATCCGATAATGCCGTAATCTTTCAATAGCGGCAGGAGTTTTTGCGATATACTCCAATGCTTTTTCGCAAGCAGAAGCGGTGTATAAAAATTCGTCACGAATTTGCGCCGCCGTAGCCACAAGCCGAAATATCGTGAATCACGTTATTACGGATGACCGCTCCCGATGATTGTCCCGGCGTATAAATCCCGCCCATATCGGACAGAAATAAACTCTCTCCGATGTGATGAAGATGCTTGCAGGTAATATAGTTATTCCTTGCAATGCTCTGTCCGTAACCCCAAACCCGGCCGACCGAAATACCGGTATAATGCCCGTGATGTATCTCCGTTTGGTGAACGTGATTGCCGTAAGCATTTTTGATGATGAGAGCAGCCGCAGACGGATACAGCATACCGTAATTGGCGATTTCACACCGGAAAACCGCATTCCTCTTTGTATGCAGCAACGGATTGGAACCGGACGATATTTTTTTCGGTATCAATAGACTCAATCGGCAAATGATTGTCGCTCCAAGAATAATAGACGACATCGACCTCGCCGGGGTTTTTCCAATTCGGGTCAATGTCTCCCTTCTTGAATTCAAACGATTGACAGCCGGTATGGTAATGGATGCCTGGCGGCGTTCCTTCGGGAACGTCTGCCGGCCAAATGCCGTACAGTAACTTTTGATATAAGCGGCAATTTCGATACTAGCAAGCAAAAATGTCCATCGAGATATTGAGAAAACTGCTGCTCTTGTTGTTCGGTGAGATACGATGCTTTGCCTCCCGCTTCTTCTTGAAGCGGCTATGCAGGACTTTGAGATTGGTTATTCCGCTATTCCCTCCGGGTGAAACTTTTCACCCTTTTCTTTTCGGCTCAAACACTTTGCCCAGCGGCGTATTCAGCATTGCGGCTAAAAATACTAAATCGCCTATCGATGCCATCGTTAATATCGCTAACATCATTATTCCGAACATCTGCGTCGGCGTAAAGGTACTCAAAGCAAATGCCGACAAACCTAAACCGGCAATCAACGTTGTCTGCATCATCGACGTGGCACAGCGGCTGTAAGCGTACAGCGTCGCATCTTTCCTGTTCATCTTTTGGTCAATGCCGTGCCGGAACCACGTCAAAAAATGTATCGTATCGTCCGTTGATATACCCAGCGCAACACTCGCCGTCATCATTGTTCCGACATCAACCAAGATGCCGAAATTGCCCATAAAACCGAACACCATAAAGACGGGCCACAAGTTCGGTATCATTGCAAGCAAACCCGCTGCCGGACTGCGCAAAATAAAAGATATGGTGATAGTAATCATCACAAACGATGTGATAAAACTATCCCGCAAGCCGCCGAGCAACTCGTGCTGCGTCTTATACACCACCGGAACCATTCCCGTATAAACCGCACTAATGACCGGTTTATCGTCTTGTTCCGCTTCTTTTTGTTTAGTGTGCGGCTCCGCTGCCGCCGTCTCCAGTATTGCCTTGTCCGCTTTTGCGACAATCGGGGCAACAACATTTTTTACGTCCTGAATAAACTGCGAATAATCAATATCCTTTTTTAATGACCAGACACGCAAACTGATACGCCACAAATCCGTACCGTGTTCCCGCTCCCATTTACCGGCTTTGTCCTTGTACTCCTGAAATTCCTCCGGCGAAATGTTGCCGACTTCTCTGTCTGCCGGACTGTTGACCAATTTTTTTGTATCGTCAATCCCAACGCTGCAAAGCCGTTCGGCATCGGCACTGGTGATACCGAGTTGCGCTAACGTTTCCTGATACAGCAGGTCGCTTGCCCGCAGCGACCGGTTTCCTTCGACGGCAATATAATCCCGTAATTCATTCCGCCCCTTGTCGAGGGCAAAGTTAATCGCCTTTTCCCGAACGATTTGACTCGTTCCTTTGCGTTGACCGGCTTTCGCTTTCGGCAGCGGCGGAGTCATTGTTTCTGCTGACATTACACCGCCGATGTCATCGGCAAGTTGCGACCGCAGTTCATTATCTATTTCCGTTATCAGACGCAGCCGTTCAAGCGTGTTCATCGTTTGGCAGCGTTCGTTATCGAAACGGACAACGACTTCCATCGGCACGAGAGGTCCCAGATGTTCCTCGAGCCAAGTGTAATGATGAATAATTTCCGAGTCGCCTGAAAAGAACCGCATCATTTTGACGGACGTTTTGATTTGCGTCATTTCGTAACCGAAAAAGAACATAACGGATACGCACAGCAGTACGACCGGAACGGCAAAGCGTATCATCAGTCCGCCCCAGAACCGCCAGATTCTCTGCATCGGCGCATTGTTTTTTATGTTCAGCGTGCTTTCGGCGGCTATTTTATGCGACGGATAAAAGTGCAGCAGTGTCGGCAAATAATAAAAGAGCAGCAGTAATTGCAGCATTACCCCAAGAGCCGAATAAAGACCGAACTTCGCTATCGGAATAAGATGACTTGTATAAAGCGAAATGAGTCCCATTGCCGTTGTCAGGTTCGCAAAGAAGCACGGCGACCAAGCGTGCCGCACCGCCCGCTCCGGTGCTAAATCGAGACCTTCTTCACGTATCGCATCGTGATAATAATTGATAAGGTGAATCGCACCGGACATTGCCAGAACGTAAATCAATGCCGGCATACTTAACAGGATGGCATCGCACGTACCGCCGGTGAGAGAAACACTTGCTAGTGCCACACCGGCACTGATAATTGCCGTCCAAAAGACGAAGAACGTTAACCGGAAATCACGGAAACAGAGCCACGCAAGAGTCAGCCCGATGAGACCGCAAATACCGGCAAGACGCTGCAATGTCTGTTCGCCTTCGTGAGTAATAGCAACGTTGTCCACCGGCGGACCGCCGAGAATCACTCCGTTCATTTCGGGATTGCGCCCGTAAATCATTTCCTTGACCGTTTTGACGGCATTGCTGAATATCCTGACTATTGCTGACCGGTTATCGGCGGCAATACGCGGCTGCACACCGCATTCTCTGCCTATTTCTTTAACGGCTTCGAGAACCTTTGTGAGGTCTTTTCCCTGCGGTGCCTCCTTGGTTAATGTTACAATAAGCGCAGTGCTGTTACCATCTGGACCGATGAGAAGTCCCTGCATTTTCCGTTTGATTTGCTCATCGGTCAGTTTGATTGCCCCCGGTCCTTCGCCGCTGTACATTTCCTTGAACAGCCGGAAAAGGCGGGGACCTGTAATGACCGATTTGAAGTAAGGCAGAGACGGCAAATCCGCAGCAGGAGCAGCAGACGGTTGGGGAGCAGATGACAGCGGCTCTCCGCTGCCGGCCATTTTTTCCTGCTGTTCATTTTTTACTGTTGTTTTTCCGGTTTTGACTGCTTCGCCGTTTCCGATTTCGGCTTCAACCGCTAATTCGGCTTTGAGTTGTTCGTCCGTCCATCTGGCGATATTGTCAATCGTCTGCCCCGGCACAAGTTTTTGCGCAAACATTTCAAGACGGGAATCGTCCATCGTGCAGCCCTGCCAACTAACGACAACGAACCGTTCGTAGGGAAAATGTTTGAGAAACCACTGGTACTCATGTGTTTCAGCGAACGTATCCGGCAGCCAGTCGGCAACGTTATTCGAGTTGCTCATAAAAGTTCTCTTCGTTCCCATCCAAATGAAAGGAAGAAGGAAGAATATGACAACGAGAACACGAAAGCCGTACCGCTTGAAAAACTCGTTTGTGAACATTAAATTGGGCTAAATTGGGCGGGCTGAAACGGGGCAAGAAGACAGCCCCACACTACGCTGTCATTGTACCGCAGAACAGGCTGAAAACATAGAGAACAATACGGTTTTTGTCTTATTTTTCAATGTTTTTACACTGTCCGGCGATAAAGTTTGCGCAGATTACCTAATATTATTGTAACACAAAAACTCTATACCCGTTCGCTGATGGCGGTTTGCAGAAGCATCATCTGGTGCCGCATTAGACTAATTGCTGTATTGAATTCCAGGCTGTTTTTCGCCATTTCGGTTACCTGAAATTCCATACCGACGGTGTTCAGGTCGTGATAGAGAATCGTATTATCTACGGGCCAATCATCGCCGACAGCCGAAGCACTGCCGTTTTTCAGAGGCCAATCCGGTCCGAAGGGACCCGGCGGACGATGTTTGCGTTCAATCGCCAACGCCAACTTGTGCTTAAAATGACCGACATCCATATCCCGCGCCTGATACAGCGGCGTATCGTAGTTGGCGACATTACCGGCGAGCAATGCCTGCCGGGCTTCATCAAAGTTGGCAACCTGTTCCAAGACGGGAATCGTTGTTCCGTTAAATATCGCTCGGAATTGATGTGTCGGACGTATCATCGCAATAAATTACATTCGCAACAGGATTACGCTTGCAATGAATAACACTGCCCGGCGATTGTAATGAAACACCAAAAACGTTTCAAGAGCAATTTTTTTAGAGTGCGTTAGAAATTCGGCAGATTACGCGGTATCGCCTATTTGGCACCGAAAAGGTACACTGGTCTTACAGGGGGCGGAATACGCTGCACGCTCTGCTTGAGTCTCCGCCTCTTTGCTGCCCAACGGGACGAATCAATTTTCGACGAACTCCGCTATCCGGTCGAATGCCTCTTTGAGGACATCAAGACCGGCAGCGAAAGAGGCACGAACGTAACCTTCACAGCCGAACGATGAACCCATCACCGTTGCCACCTGTTTGTGCGTCAACAGTTCGAGACAAAACTGCTCCGAATTCGCTACCAAAACGCCGCCGAGTTTGCGTCCCAAATGCTTTTTCACATTAAAGAACGCATAAAACGCTCCCTGCATTTCGGCACAACTCAAACCGCCGGTTTCCGCAATCCGCTTCGCTACATAATCCCGCCGCTCCGCAAACGCCGCCGACATTTCCGCAACACAGTCCTGCGGTCCCGTGATTGCCGCCAATGCCGCATATTGACTGATACTGCACGGATTCGAAGTCTCCTGACTTTGCAACTCACCCATCTTTTTAGCAACATTCGCCGGACTCAACGTCCAGCCGACACGCCAGCCGGTCATCGCATAAGTCTTACTCGCCCCGTTGACGACAATCGTTCTGTCCTGCAAACCGCTGCGCAGCGTCGGAAAACTGACAAAGTGCCGGTTGTCATACACAAGGGTATCGTAAATCTCATCGGCAATGACAAACAGATTTTTCGCTGTCACGATGTCCGCCAGCGTTTCGAGTTCGCTTCGGCTGTACATCGTACCGGTCGGATTGGACGGACTGCACAGCAATAACATTCGGGTTTTCGCGGTGATTGCCCGCTCAAATGCGGCGGCGGTCATCTTGAATCCCTGCGATTCCTCTGTCGGAACGATGACGGGAACGGCACCGGAGAGTTTGACCAATTCGGCGTAGGAAACCCAATACGGTGCCGGAATGATGACTTCATCTCCGGGGTTGAGAGTCGTAAAAAAAGCGTTGTGGAGCGAATGTTTTGCCCCGTTGGAAATGACGACCTGTGCGGCAGGATATTCGAGACCGTAATCGGCTTTATATTTGTCCGCAACGGCTTTTTTCAGTTCGGGAAGCCCGCTGGCAAGGGTGTATTTGGTGTGTCCGGCTTCCATTGCTGCGGCGGCGGCAGCGCAGATGTGCGGCGGCGTAATAAAGTCGGGTTCGCCGACACTCAAATCATAGACGGTCTTGCCTTGGGCTTTGAGTTCCTTTGCCTTGGCGGACATTGCCAGCGTGGCGGAAGGTTCAAGCCCCTGTACGATGCGGGAAATTTCGATGGACATAATCAAGGGTTAACGATGCTCTTCTATTCTACCGGTATTTTCCCGAAAGAAAAGGGGAATTAGCGGGGGGGAGCGGAGAGTCTTTCGACCTGCGGTCGAAAAGGATGAGTTCCAACTGATAGAAGTTTGCCCCTCGCTTGCGAACTGCTACCCCATCGATTCTAAATTGATGTAGTTACTGCCGTCAGTTTTTGAGCGATTTTTCAACGCGGAAAGCGCGGAATAACGGAACAGGCGGACAGGCGGACAGGCGGACTTGAAAAAAATCCGGCAGAGAGATGAACCGCTTGACTGCTGCGGATATGAAGTGTAAAATGGGCAGCAAAACGGGGTGTGTGATGAAACGGTTTTCTATTTTATTTGCTGTTGTTGTCTTTTTTAACGCGTCCGTCCTTCGGAGTGAAGACATTGAGGCGTTAAAGAAAGTGATTGATGCCCGTGCTCTTGCGGCACTGCCGGATTATCTTGGAAAGAAGGCGGTACCGGAAAATCTTGTCGGCGATGCCCAAAGCGTGGTGGAAAGTGCCGACAAAATACTCGCCGGCGGTAATGCCGGAGAAAAAGATAAACGCTGGGCATTACAGCGGAAAGCCGTTGCCCTGATTGTGCTGGCTTACGCAGATATTACACGTTATTATGTGCCGCTGCTGCAAATTGAGGATGAACTCGAAAAGCAGGGATTGAAGAAACTTGCCGTTCTTGCCGAAAGACATATTCTTCTTATCGGCGGAACGATTGCCGTGCAGACGAAACTTGCCGCTGCCGGAAGTCAGAAAGGAATCAATCTGCAATTTCTCGCTGACCGAATGGTGAAGTATGCTCAGGCGAATCCCGGTCCCGAAGCCGAGAGAGACATTGACTTATTCGTGGCGCAAGTTCGAACGCTGCCGAATATTGCGAGGGACAAACGTTTGTCGGTTGTTGCGCCGGTGTTTCAGCGGCATTATCAGGAAATCAATCATACAGCAAAAGCCGCTGCAATGCAGCCGGACATTGACCGCAGCCTCTTGACCGGCAAGCCGATGGTTCTTATCGGCGCGGATCTTGACGGCAAAGATTTTGACATTAACTCTATCAAGGATAAGGCGGTTCTTGTTCAGTTTTGGGGGACGTGGTGTCCTCATTGCAAGGAGGAAATGCCTGAATTGATTAGACTTTACGAAAAATATCACGATAGGGGTTTGGAAATCATCGGTATCAACACGGCGGTGAAGGGAGATGAGAATCCGGCGGCGGTCAAAAAATTTCTCCAAACGGCGGTTTTTGGAGAGAAGAAAATTCCTTATACAATTCTTCACGAAGGGTCGGCAGAAAAAAAATATCAGATGACGGTGTCCAAGCAGTACGGGATTGACGAGTTACCGGTGCTGATTTTGATTGGGCGCAGCGGGAAGGTGATAAACCTCCATCCGCTGCCGAGTACGCTGGACGATCTGATTGCGGATGCGTTGTCGCCGGGTGCTGCGGTGGAATTTACGCCGGAAGAGCGGCAGCAAATCGAAGAGGCAAAGAAAAACCGCGAAGAAGAAGAGCAGCGGAAAATTGACGAAGAATTGAGTCATTAGCGGCTCCGATTGAGCCGCCCCAAAGTCTCGTAAGGAAAATGAAAATAAGGTTTTCCTTTGTCCGAAACCCTTATTTTCCTCCGAAACCCTTATTTTCCTCCGAAACCCTTAATAGCCCTTCATTGTTTCCCCTTATTTATAAATTAAGGGAATAAGGGTAAGAGTTTGGAGGCACATTACTATTAAGGGGTCGGAAAATGAAAATAAGGGCGTAAAAAACCTCCCCCTGCCGCAAAAAGACTTCTCGCTGGCACAAAAAGACTTCTTTCTGGCACAAAAAGACTTCTCGCTGGCACAAAAAGGCGCGCCGCTGGCACAAAAAGACTTCTCGCTGGCACAAAAAGGCGCGCCGTTATTACCCGACTATACAGACAAGCGGTTTCGGGGTATAATCGGAACGTCAAAGCAAAACCGGTAAGGAGCAATTTATGTCTGCGAAAAAAAATTATATCCCTTCACGGGATGCCGATTTCGACACCTTTTTCAAAAATCTCTACCAGTACGTAGGCGAGAGAACCGGCGGGAACGTCCCTCAATGGACTTTTATTCCCGGCACCGCAACATCGGAGTTGAACGATGCCTATTCCCTATGGGAAACCGCCTACGCCGCCGTCAAAATGCCCCACACTTCTGTGGAGACCCTTGCCAAAAATGAGGCGCGGGAAGCCGGCGAAAAAGTTATCCGGTCCTTTGTCAATCAGTATCTGCGCTTTCCTCCGGTAACGGACGAAGACCGCCTTGCGATGGACATACCCAACCGCGACACCAGCCACACCCCCGTACCGCCTCCGACAAGCCAGGCTGAGGCGGATATTTTGTTTCCGGGTATTCACCTCATCGAACTGAAGATAAAGCCTTACAGCGAACTCGCCCACAACGCTGCTTCCAAAAGCGATCACGGTGTGCGGGTGTATTTCGGCGTTGTCGGCGACGCAACTGCTGCCGACAAATTCCGCCTTGCCGCTCCTCCTGCTTCCGGCGACGATCTGCCCCATTCGGTTTTTACCCGCAAACAGAAATACCAATTCGACTTCCCCGAAGAAGACCGGGGGAAAACGGTTTATTTCTGTTTGCGTTACGAAAACAGCAAAGGGGAAAGCGGTCCGTGGGGACCGATACTTCGGGCGAACATTCCGTAATAGAAAACATTCACGGTATATGTACGCTCCGCCGTCCTTGGCGGGGCTGCTTAACCTGTAACGTATTAACCTAACGTATTAACCTTTAATTTAGGAGAAACGATGAAAACAAAGAATTTATCGCGTCGAACGTTTTTGAAGGGGGCGGGACTTGCTGTTGCGGCTCCGTTGGCTGTTCCGTTGGCTGTTCCGTCATCGGTTTTCGGTGATGAAAACAAAGCCGCTCCAAGCGAACGGATTACCGTTGCGCATATTGGTGCGGGCGGACTCGGACGGATGGTGTTCAGTTGGACACAGCGGGTGAAAGAAGCCCAAAGCGTTGCTGTTGCCGACTGTTTCAAAAGCCGCAGGGACGGTGTCGCTGCCGCTTGCAAAGGAAAAGCCTATCTGGATTACCGCGAAATTTTACAGCGGGACGACATTGATGCCGTACTGATTATTACGCCCGACCATTGGCACGTTCCGATTGCATTAGAGGCGTGTAAAGCGAAAAAGCATACACACGTGGCGAAACCGCTGGGTTTGTCGCTGGGACAAAATGCCGCCTGCCGGAAAGCGTTCGCCGAAAGCGGTTTAACCTTTCAATACGGTACACAGCAGCGCAGTATGCCGCATTGCTGGAAGGGCTGTGAACTTGTGCGGCGGGGCGTTATCGGCGCAATCACGGCTCTCGAAGTGGATGCGCCTAACGGCGGAGCCGGCGGTTCGACCGCCGAAGCACCGATACCGGCAGATTTGGGTGAAGACGGTTATGCAATGTGGACAGGACCGGGAGCGAAACGGCCTTACACCAATGACCGCTGCCGGGGTCCCGGAACGTACTGGATTTACGATTACAGCATCGGTTATCTGGCGGGTTGGGGGGCGCATCCGCTGGATATGATGGTCTGGGGTTCCGAAGCCGATCTTTCCGGTCCGGTTGTTGTCGAAGGAACCGGTGTCGTTCCCGCTGAAGGACTTTACGATGTCGTCTATAATTGGAATATGAACATCCGTTTTGGTACGATTCCGTTCACGTTCAAGACGGGCAGTGACCGGACACGTTTTATCGGCGAGACGGGCTGGATAGAAGTTCGGCGGGGTGCCGGCGTGGAGGGCGGCGACCCGAACGCTTGGGGAACAAATATGGAAAGCAAAGGTTTGAGTGCGAGCGACCCGAAGTTGTTACAAATACCGCTCGGCGATAAAGAACCGCTGCTTAAACGGACGGCGAGTGCGAATCACATTGACGATTTTATCCGTTCGATTAAGTCGGGGGAACAGCCGGGTTCGACGCTGAAAGATGCCTTGCGGAGCGATAACATTAGTCATCTCTGCGACATCGCGGTCAGGACGCAATCGGCAGTTCGATTTGACCCGTTGAAACAGGAATTGATTGCCCCGACAAAGGAACAACAGGCAATCGCCGACCGGGCGGTGTAGATAAGCGTAAATAAGCGTAAATA
>JAITOZ010000169.1 GCA_031289675.1 Planctomycetaceae bacterium | reverse complement strand
CGGAACGTTCGACGTTTCCTGTCTCGAAGTGGCGGACGGTGTGTTTCAGGTGTTAAGTACCAACGGCGATACCCATCTCGGCGGTGATGACTTCGATGAAGTTCTGATTAACTTCGTTGCCGAACAATTCAAATCTGAACAGGGAATTGACCTGCGGAAAGACGCAATGGCTTTACAGCGGTTGCAGGAAGCCTGCGAAATGGCGAAGCGTGAATTGAGTGCGGCGCAATCAACGGACATCAATCTGCCGTTTATCACAGCAGACCAAACAGGACCCAAACACTTGCAGGTCAAACTGACGCGATCGAAGTTTGAACAGTTGACCGACCACCTTGTTGAACGCTGCCGGGGTCCGGTGATACAGGCGTTGAAAGATGCAAAGTTGCAGCCGCCGCAAATTGATGAAGTCGTTCTTGTCGGCGGGTCAACCCGTATCCCGAAGGTGCAGGATATGGTGCGGACGATTTTCAACAAAGACCCGCACAAAGGCGTGAATCCAGATGAAGTTGTTGCGGTTGGTGCTGCTATTCAAGGTGCGGTGCTGGGCGGTGAAGTCCGCGACGTGCTGCTCCTCGACGTAACGCCGCTGTCGCTGGGCATTGAAACGCTCGGCGGAATTATGACGAAACTTGTGGAGCGGAACACAACGATTCCGACAGAAAAGAAACAGGTATTCAGTACGGCAGACGACAATCAGACGGCTGTTACGATAAAGGTTTATCAGGGCGAGCGTGAAATAGCCGCCCATAACCGGCTGCTCGGACAGTTTAACTTGGAAGGAATTCCGCCGGCTCCGCGGGGTGTGCCGCAAGTCGAGGTGTCGTTTGATTTGGATGCCAACGGGATTTTGAACGTTTCGGCGCGTGATTTAGGAACGAAGAAGGAAACGAAGGTACGCATTGAGCAGTCGTCCGGCTTGTCGAAAGACGAAATCGAGAAGATGCAGCGTGATGCCGAAGTACACGCCGAAGAGGACAAGCAGAAGCGGGAACTCGTTGAGGCAAAGAACAATGCGGAGAGTATGTGTTTTCAACTGGAAAAGTTGCTCAAAGAACACGATGCAACGCTGAATCAGACGGACAAGGACGCAGTCAATGCGGCAATCGGCAAGACGCGTGAGGCGATTGGTACGGACGATTTAGCACAGATTAAATCAGCAGCGGAACAGTTGGAGCAGGCATCGCACGCTATGAGTAAGGCGATGTACGAAGCCGCCGCTGCCGCTCAAGCGTCTCAAAAGGGGGCGGAGAGTGCCGCCGAGGCGATGGGAGCGAATCCCGGTGCCAAAGGCGATGACGATGCCATCGATGCCGAGTTCGAGGTAAAGAAGTAAAAAGCGGTATAAAAAACCTCATCGTTTAGTTCAGAGCCGCCGTCGCAAGACGGCGGTTTTTTTGGATGCGCTAACTTTGCGTTAGCGGCTCTGAATTTCGGCATCTACGGTGCGGGAACCGCTTCGCCATCCATACGGTTGACCCAGCAGCGGAGAACAAATTGGTCAATTTCATTGGCAAACCAAACGGCGTGTCCGTCCGCAAATGCTCCACAAATACCGCCCGGATGATAACTCTGAAAACCGTTGCCCATTGCCTCATTTCCCCTGTACGCCGGATTATTCGGCGGACAGTTGTAAGACGTATTGTGAACCCAAAGATTACGCTGCGAACACCACGCCCCGTCGTGATGGTCGGAGTCTTCCGATACACACATCGTATTCGAGGCACCGTCCGGCACATCACCGATACCAACCGGAGGAGAAGTGTCCGCCAAGGGATATAACATTCCATTATTCGGCGATGCTGGGTCAAGCCAAGTACCGGAACTGTCATTCGGATACTTAATTCTTGTACTTTGCAAGCCGCCGTAATGCGAACGCGCACAACGAAACGATGAAATTGTTGAAAACGGGTGCGTCATTGTCCGTGTAACGTTTGCGGCTATGTTCGTAGCGGTCTGTTTCGGTTCACCGGCACTGGGACAAAGATAAACCGAAAGAACCGTTTGAACGGCATCCCTGTTATCCGGATGGTCAATCCAGAGCGACATATCGTACTGTGCATAAAGCGTTTGTTGTTCCACAAACGGCAGCAGAAACACGCCCCACGCAACTTCTTTGTCGATATCCTCTGCCGTTTTGCCGGTCGGAATACCGGAACCATCACCGGTCGGAGGCGTTCCGCGGACACCGAGCCCGCCGGGCGTGTAAGTACCGTGAATATCGGCGTAGTTGTGTTCGCCTAAACCAATTTGTTTCAGATTGTTCAGGCAGCCGATTCGCCGTCCCGCTTCCCGCGCCGTCTGAATGGCAGGTAAAAGCAGGGCAATCAACATCGCGATAATAGCAATGACAACGAGGAGTTCAACGAGTGTAAAGGCGTGTTTCATTTGGTTTTAGTTAAGCGTGTTAGCATATATTAATCTGTTAGCGAGCGGGCTTCAGCCCCCGCTGAATTTATATTACATCTACGTTGAATTCATTTACATCAACGGGGGCGTTTCATCATGGGTGCGTAAAAATTTGTCGGGTGCTGTTTTTCGTCCTACCGGGACAAAAATTGCGTAACCCTTATTTTCATTTTCCGACCCCTTAATAGTAATGCGTCTCCAAACTTTTACCCTTATTCCCTTAATTTACAAATAAGGGGGAAACAATGAAGGGGAACCCGTGCTATTAAGGGTACCAGGGAAAATAAGGGTTTCGGACAAATGAAAACCTTACTCTTCAAAAAATTATTGTCAAAAAAATACCCGGTAAATTTTTACGCTCCCTTTCATCGTTTTATATCAGCGGGGGCTAAAGCCCGCTTGCTAACGTACGTCCGTTCTATTTACTTTCTCCGGCGTGCCAAAACCAGACCCGCAAGTCCAAGCCCGAATATCAGCATCGCAGCCGGTTCGGGCGTTGACGCATCTTCGGCAAAGTGATACGTTAAATCATCAAACGCAAAATACACCGGCAAGTTAAGCCACAGCCCGTAACCAATATCGTTGCCGTCAAAGGCGAACCGAAGTTCTTCGGCACCTGCCAGACTGCTCAAATCAAACGTTGCCCAATCATTGAGAGTCGTCAAAATTCCGTCGGTGAAATTACCGAGAGAAACTGTGAGCGAATTCAGCAACAGACCATCGGGATCAATGCCGTAAATAATAAGGTTCATAAAGTCGCCTTCCTGATTCATCGGACGGGAAAAACCGTAAGGGTCTTCTTCTCCGTGGAGCAGGTAGTCAAGATAGACCGTGTTACAAATCGCCATACTGTCGAGCAGCGCACCGGTCGGAAGCGAAATGCGGGGCAGTGTCGGTGAATCATAACCTACGCCGACCTCCGAATCTCCGAATACAACGCCGTAGGTTTTGGAACCGTTGTTTCCGCTGCCGGTTACCGATGCCATATCGTTCTCGTAACTACGGAACGCTGTATCCGTTACGGTCGAAAGCCGGGTCCCCAGATAGTTCTGATTGTAGAAGGTTACACCCTTGCTTTGGTAGGCAAGTTCCGTTGTGTAACCGCCGTAACCGCTTTCGACTTGTTTTTCCGCACCGAAACCGGCGGGAAAATCAGAAAGGTAATTCCAACTGGAATTACTGCCGATGCTGTCGCCGAATTCCTCGAAATCGACGATGATTTTGACATCCGCCTGAACGGAGGCAGAGAAAATGAGCAGCAGACTCAACACGACCGAATACACGGTCGAAAACACGAAACGCTTCATACTTTTTCCTTTCTTGGAAATGTGACGGTGCGCAGTTTCATCCGTGCGCAAAATCACTATGATTCGTGCAGAAACACGGACGGACACAGACCGCCAGGGGGGAAATTAAGAGTGAAAACCGCTTGCTTTCATCAACTCGTAAAAAGCAGCAGCATTACGTAAGTTGGTAGGTCTTCTGACTTTCGGTAAAAAACATCTGCCTTCCCGATTTTTCCTAAAAACCAGTGGCTTTGATGAATGATGTTTTTACAATAACCGATTACAGCGGCGAGGACCGTCCCGGAATGGAATTGACAATCAATTATTGTCAGCCAATTCTTCACCGGATTCCCTGTTATCTGAACACCCCAGCGGGGCATTCGTCACCAACATTTCATTCTTACGCAGTATCTTAACAGATGCAAAATAATCGGCAATACCCCCCCCCTCGGACGAGCGGCGGGTCAATACAGCAGTGAAAACTCGGCACTTGCGACTAACCACGCGCCGCACATCAATGCTCCATTTTGCTTGCAGAACAAGGGTAAGGCGGTTTCAGTACAAAACCCCGAACACTGCCCGATAACCGGCGGCAATTTTTCCGCAATCAGTCAATCCGAATGCTTCCGCACCGGATAACGCTGCCGACCGGTAAAGGGCTTCGACCGGAACGTTCCGATGCAACGCCGCAGCAAACCGGATTTCATTTGTCAAATCAATGTCCGGCACTGATGCCGCACTGTCCGTGCCGAGCAGAACACGGACACCGTAATCGAGCATTTTTCGTAACGGATATTGTTTGTGCCGGAAATAATGATGCGAACGGGGACAATACACAACAGACATTGTTTCCCGATGTCCGGCAAGAAAACGCAATTCTTCATCGTCAAGATAATTGCCGTGAATAATAAACGCTTTCGGGGCTTGCGCTAACAGTTGCAGATAATCCAAAGGACGTTTGCCCAGCAGCGTTTGTGCCGGTTCATAATCGGCATCAGCGAGCCGCATCATCTCCAAGAGCGGTCCCGTTCCTGAACGCAACAGTTGCAACTCCTCTTCGGTTTCGGCAAGGTGCATCGCAACGGGAACGTTCATCCTGACGGCTTTTTCCAGCAGTGCCGGACAGAGCGTTTGCGGGGCGTGCGGCGAAACACCGTATTGCCAAGACTTCAGGTTTCCGTCCGGTATTTGGTCTTTCCGCCATCCAATCCACTCAACGAACGCTAACCAGCAGGGACACAAAGAAGCGGACGGCGGCAGCGATACCGGCAGTACGGGCAGCGGTTCAATATTCGGCGGCACAATATCGCCGAGAGCCGCCGTACTTTGCAGCGTATTATTTGACACGATATTGTTTTGCAAACATTGCAGGGCGGATTGAATGGCGAGCGGGGCATTGTATTCGGCACTGCGCCGAAAAGCAAGCAGCGTCTTGACCCAGCCGGACATTTTTCGCATCGGCACATCGAGCGGTACTTTGAGTTGGCTCAATTCGAGATGAGTGTGAGCATTAACAAGGGCGGGAATGATAACGGTTTTCTCCGGCAACTCCAGCCGCTTGTCAAATGCCGGTTTGAGCGACAGCGACTCAATGATTGTACTGGCAACGTTTATCCAATGATTTTCCAGCACTTTGCCGGTCATCGGAAAAATCCGGCTTGCTTTAATGGAATAGGCTGTTTCCATATTGAAATTGTACCGCGTTTTCTATTGGTTCCGTGTTGAACTTATGCTGCAAAAAGAGAGAAATGGTTATGGAGCGGCAGATAAATATAGGGGGCGAAAACCCGGCACCCGCCGCTTCCTGCTGTTTCATAAGGACAGGGCGGCAATACGTACCTCAAGGTCTTTTTGTGCAGGATTCGCTTGCAAAGAACGCTGGTAACAGGCAGCGGCACCGCTGCGGTCGCCGCTCTGTTCTTTCAGGTATCCTAAAGCCCGCAAAGCCCTGTAATTCGCCGGCTCTGCTGCCAAAACATCTTGCAGAGTCTTTTCGGCAGCAGCCCGAAGGTCGCTTGCATCGCTTGTCCGTCCCTGCACCTGACAAATTTGGCTGTATTCCTGATACAGCCGGGCTAATTCGATTTTCGGTTCCGCAGAAACAGGGTCGGCTTTGACCCAATCTGTCATTACTTGAAATGCCTCCTGCGGATTTTTACAGTCCAGATAGAGAGCCGCCAAGCCGCGATGAGCATCTGTATGATTAGGCTTCTTTGCCAAACAGAGCCGGTAATATTGCAGTGCCTGGTCGTATTGCTGTTGAGCCGCCGCCGCTTGCCCCGATTGCAGCGATACTCTGCCGGATTGGTGATAGGTTGCCGCAATGTTGTACTCCGTATCAAAATCGTTCGGCTTGGCTTTGAGTGCCTCTTGAAACGCTAACATCGCTACGTCGTATTTTGCCTGACCGTAATACCGGATACCTTCGGCGGTCTTACTCTGTGACGCACAGCCGGAGAGAGCAAGCACAAGTACGGGAATCAGCGTAAAAGAGAGGCGGAATGTGACGCTGGGTGTTCCGAACATTGTCATTGCTTGAAGGGAGGCTTTGCAAAGCGGGGACTTGCCGAAACGCAGTATGCCGATTTTGAATGATGAAATCAAGAGCGGATTCGGCGTTGCAAAACACAGCGGAATGAAGGACAATGGGACACTGCATTCGTTTTTTACCGTATTTCTCTTCGTTCATTTATGAGTCTGACTGAAAGTCTTCACAAGCATCAAATCGCTTTACCGAAAATACAAGTCAGCAAACTGGACACATATTGCGGACTTCTTTGGAGTTGGAATGAACGCCTCAATCTGACCCGGCACACCGATTATGAAAAATTTGTTTCCCGCGACATAACCGATTCACAGGCACTTGCCGGTTTCCTGCGTCAAGGCGAGAGCGTCTTGGATGTCGGTACCGGCGGCGGCGTTCCGGGCATCGTACTGGCTATTCTGCGTCCTGATTTGCACATTGAACTCTGCGATTCAACGGGGAAAAAGACGCTGGCGGTAAGCGAAATCATTCGGGAAATGCGGCTTGATATTGCCGTACATCACGCCAAAGCCGCCGATTTACTCCAAGAACAAGGGCGGCGTTACACAACGCTGACCGTTCGGGCGGTATCCAAACTAACGCAACTTTTACGGCATTTTGCGCCGTGCTGGTCGAGTTTCGACCGGCTGCTGCTCGTCAAGGGACAGAATTGGGTTGCCGAACGCGGCGAGGCGAGGCACTACAATTTAATGACGAAGGTTGCCCTGCGGTGTCTGCAAAAATATCCTTCCCACATTAACGAAACAGAAATTGCTGAAAGTGTCGTCCTCCAACTTTGCTTGAAAGAAAATCTGACAACTCTCGACGGCATTATTGACAAACACGTCGCCGGTGCCGGAAAAAAGGCACACAGCCGTTACCGGTTTCGTTCTCGTTCCCCGCAATGAATGCTACTTGTTACCCTGTGTTCTCTGCGGTTAAAAACGGCAAATTCAAACCGGCTCCGCGGTATACACTGGAAAATTTCGGCTTTTGTGATGCCTTTGTCTTTCTTGCACTTCACCTGTCTTTTGTGGCTGCAATCTTGCGGCTGCCGTTGACGGTGATATAATCAATCAGCCTTTTTGCGCAATAGATTGACCAATATCGCCGACAGACTCTCCGATATTGCCGCAAGGTTTCCCGATACGCCCGCTGTTATCCAGCCCGAACGCAGCGGGACGTACCGCTGCGTAACCTTCGCCGAACTCAATGCCGATACCGAACGCATTGCCGAGGGGCTGCGCCGATTCGGTGTCCAACCCGGTATGCGGCTCGCTCTCTTTGTCCGCTATGGAATCGACTTCATCGCACTCGTCTTCGCCCTTTGCAGAGCCGAAGTAACACTCGTTCTGATAGACCCCGGTATGGGCATCCGCCGAATGTTCAAGTGTCTCACGAAAATCAATCCCGACGGCTTCGTTGCCGTCCCGTCCGTACAGATTGTCCGGCTATTGATGCGGCACCGTTTTCCGAAAGCGAAGTACAACATCACCGTTGGTCAATACCGATTCGGCGGCAGTAAAACCCTGAAAGAAATCCGTTGTCATCACAATCATTCAGTTCCCCAAAAAACTGTCATTCAAAAAGAACGTAGCGAACAAGACGGGCAGTTCCCGCTTGCCGCTATTATTTTCACAAGCGGCAGCACCGGTCCGGCGAAAGGAGTTGCGTTTACTCATTCGATTTTCGATGCACAAGTTCGGGAAATCCAAAAACGTTTCAACATTCAGAGCGGCGAAGTCGATTTGGCGTGTTTTCCGTTTTTCGGCTTATTCGATGCCGCTATGGGAGTTACTGCCGTTATTCCCGATATTGACACGGCAAAACCGGCGGCGGCGAATCCGGCGAAAATCGTTGAAGCGGCAAACCGATGGAGTATCACGCAATCATTTGCTTCACCGGCTATTTGGAAACGAGTTGCCGATTATTGTACAAAAACCGGTGCAAAACTCGGTACTCTGAAACGTGCCGTCTCTGCCGGTGCGCCGGTTTCGGCGGACATATTGGCAAAATTGAAGCCGCATATACATCCTGACGGCGATATTTTCACGCCGTACGGGGCAACGGAATCTCTGCCCGTTGCGGCAATTTCGGCAACAGAAGTATTAAACGAAACGGCAGCGCAAACAGCACTGGGACTCGGCGTTTGCGTTGGAAAACGTTTTGACACGATAACCTGGAAAGTCATCAAAATTACGGACGAACCGATTGCCCGATTAGAGGATGCCGAAGAAGTACCGGCGGGGCAAATCGGCGAGTTAACTGTTACCGGTCCGCAGGTTACAACGCAGTATGTCAATCGTCCCGAAGCGGATGCGGCATCGAAAATGCGTGATGTTCAGGGACGGATTTGGCACCGCATCGGCGATACGGGATATTTGGACGGGCAAGACCGGTTTTGGTTTTGCGGACGCAAAGCGCATCGGGTCGAGGCGAACGGCAAGACGTATTACCCGATACCGTGCGAAGCGGTGTTCAATCAGCATCCGAAGGTTTATCGTTCGGCATTAGCGGCAAAAAAAAGAGCCGGCGGATTCGTACGAATGTTTATCGAGCCGTATCCTGAACATTTTCCGAAGAATAAAAAAGAGGCGAAAGTGCTGCTGTCGGAACTGCGGACGCTTGGTCAGAGCAGTACATTGACCGCCGATATAACGGACATTATTCTAATGCGGCATTTCCCCGTTGATGTCCGCCATAATATTAAGATTAACCGGGAAATGTTAAGCACGATGTAGATTTGCAGCGAACACGGCTGGAAAATTATGCTTCTCCCCCGTTCTCTGTGTCGTGTTCGTGTCTTTTCTGTTTTTTCTGCAATTCCTGCTGTATCCGCAGGAGTTGATTCGTTTTTTCCGTCTCCGAGAGAGTGTTGTCCTTGATGCGGTTTAATTCCTGCAACTGCGAATGTTGCGAATCCCGCCGGTCAAACGCTGCGGTAATTTCCCGAACAGCCGCATCAAGGGTTTCCTTGTTTTTGTTACGAAATTTTTCTTCGCCTTTGTCGGCAAATGTGAGCAGCAAATTTTTCATTGCTGAATCGTCAAACGCCGTCAGCAAGTTCTGTACCGTTGCCGGTTTGCCGAGTTCGACCAATTCATTGCATTTCGCATAAATAATTTTTGTAACAGGCGACCGGCACCGTTCCGGCGGCACACCTTCCCAGAATTGATAGACCGCCGTAGGCTCCGCAAGAAAAAGTTCAAGCATTTCCCGCTCCAAAAAATCCGGCAGCGGTTCAAGCGGCAGGATATTGGAGTCAAAGGCATTTTGGACGGGAACGTTAGGAACGAACGAATCTTTCTCACGCTCCACGCCGTGTGTCCGGTGTTCCGCCTTTTCCGCTTCCGCTTTCAATGTGTTCAGACGTTTTTTGATTTCATCAAGCGGCATACCGAATCGGACGGACAGCGTTTGCAGTGTCTTTTCAATGCGAAATGCTGCGGGGTCATTGGGTGTTTTTTGCGCCGGACTATGGGCGATAATTCCAAGAATAGAATTCAACGCTTTACTCGAAGCGATGATGTCCGTTTTTATATCAATCCCCCGCGTTTTGATGCGGAATAAGTGTTCCAGCGCATTAACCGCTTGCGTTTGCAGCAGCGATTCCAATGCCTCCGCTCCGTACGTTTCCAAAAACTCGCAGGGGTCAAGGTTTTCCGGCAATATCAGTACCGACATATCTGCCCCTTGTGAAATAAAATCGGTCAGAACATTATCGTTTTCGGCTTTTGCCTGCCCCGCCTTATCGCCGTCAAGCATTAGAATCATCTTTTCTGCGCCCATCCGGCTGAGCAGTTTGATATGTTCCCGTCCAAGTGCCGTCCCCAAAACTGCAGCCGCATCGGTAAAACCGAATTGATGTGCTGTAATGCAATCGGTGTAGCCTTCCACTATTAAGGCACGGCGGGTTTCCTTCATCCGCTGCTTTGCCGTATCGAGACCGTAGAGAATTTTATGTTTGGAAAAAATCGGCGTTTCGGACGTGTTCAGATATTTTCGGTCTTTGTGCCAGTCGTCCCTGCTCAAAGGCGAATTCGGAATGAGTCTGCCGCCGAAGGCGACGGTGTGGCCGCGGTCGTTCCGAATCGGAAAAATCAAACGTCCGCCGAAAAAGTCCCTGCCGTTTTTCAGATTGCCGATGAGTTCAAGAACTTGCTGCCGTTTCGTGCTGCTGCCGCTATGGGACTGGAGGCAATTTGACTGTAAAAAATTGGCCTCCAGCGGGGCGTAACCGATGCGGAACTTTTTGACTGCTTCTTCGTCTATTTTGCGGCTGCTTAAATACTGCCGGGCTGTTTCGGCTTCCGGCATCGTCAGCAAGGCACGGTGATAGAGACCGGCAACGTAATCGGCGGCTTTGAGAAGCGTCTTTTTATCGGGTGCATCGTTTTTCGGATCGGCATTTTCCCGTCTTTTTCTTGGCAGAGCGATTCCCGTTTTCTCAGAAAGGATTTCGAGTGCTTCGGTAAAATCGGCATTTTCGGCTTTCATCACGAAAGAGAAAATGTCGCCGCCGATGTCGCAGACCCAGCATTTGAACGATTGCCGCTGCGGATTAACCTGCAAACTCGGACGGCTGTCATCGTGCCACGGACACATACCGACATACATACTCCCCTGACGGCGCAGCGGAATATACTGTCCGATTAAATCGACAATATCGACGGCATCACGGATACGTTCTTTGACGGTGTCAAAAGCGGTCATATTGGACTGCAACAGACGGCGGGGGGTATTGCTGCTGTGTTCCCGCCTCTTTTCTATTCTTTTCAAGTGTGATATATTAGCCTATACTATACCAAATATGACCGCTACTAGTTAACGGGGGCTACGGTGAAACTGGCAATTATAAGCGACATTCACGGCAATCTTGAAGCGTTGGAAGCTGTTCTTGCCGACATTTCATCGCAAGGGGTGGACAAGATTTATTGTCTCGGCGACACCGTCGGATACGGACCGAATCCAATCGAATGTATTGAAAAAATCCGTTCGGTTGCGGCGTTGTGTCTGCTGGGAAATCACGACCAAGCCGCACTCTTTGACCCTGAAGGCTTCAACAGTTCTGCCGAGCGGGCGATTTTTTGGACACGTGAACAGTTGGAAAACACGAAAATTGCCGGTGCAAATGAACGCTGGGATTTTTTGAACGCCTTACCGAGAATCTACCGTGAGAGCGACGTTCTTTACGTTCACGGCTCTCCCCGAAATCCGCTCAACGAATACGTTTTTCAAGACGATATTTATAATGAACGGAAAATGGAGCGGATATTTTCCATCATACCGCGGGTTTCCTTTCAGGGGCATACTCACGTGCCGGGCGTTTTTACGGATGACAGGGAATTTTACACGCCGGATGAGTTGAATATGCGTTATACCGTTACAGAAACCAAAGCGATGGTCAATGTCGGATCGGTCGGTCAGCCGCGGGACAGGGATAACCGGTCTTGTTACGTTATTATGGAGGGACCGACAATAACCTACCGGAGAGTCATCTATCCGATAGAAAAGACCATCGAGAAAATCCTCGCAATACCGGAACTCGACAACTATCTCGGTCTGCGCTTGAGGGAAGGGAAATAGTCTATGCGTTTAACTTTCGGACAAGAACTGCGTCAGGAGCAGCGGCAACTGCTGACGCAGCGGATGATCCAGTCAATGGAAATCCTGCAACTGACGCTCCAACAACTCGAAGAGCGTATTGAACAGGAAGTGTCCGAAAATCCCGTTCTCGAACTGGCAGCCGATACCGCGTTGGATTTGTCCGGTATTATTCCGCCGCAAAACGAATTATCTGAAACAAGTACTGCGTCCGGCGACACGAATAACACGGAAGAAGGGAATACTGGTGAAGACAACAACACAGAAGAAGACAGCGGCATTTTTACCGGCACCGGTTCATTCTCGGATTCCGATATCACTGTAGCGGAACAAGCCGGCTTCAGTTCCGAAATTATTGAGCCGGAAATACGCATCGAAAACGAGGCCGTCTCCAACTCCATTGAGGAGTTTGCGCTCTTAAATGAGTTTGCACAAAGTTATTCCGGAGTGTCCGATGAAGAACCGGTGCGGTCGCAGCAGTATCTTGATGAAATGAATGAGCGGGACGGCGACCGTTTCGGCAACATTCCCGATGCAAGCGGTTCGTTTCAGTCGTATTTAGAGGAACAGTTCGGCTGGTTTGAAATTTCAGAAGAACTGCATCAGATGGCTTGGAGAATCATCAATAATCTCGATGCCAAAGGATATTTTCCGTATGACTTGCCGGATTTTCTCGGTGAAAATCACACACCGGAAGAATTAGCCCTTGCCAAAGAAGCATTGGCTTTTGTACAGAAACTTGAACCGCGGGGAACTGCCGGCAGAGATTTGCGGGACTGTTTGCGTTTGCAGATTCCTCCCGATTCTTCTAATGCGGGTGTATTGAGAAGCATTATTAACTCGTACTTGGAAGATGTTTCGGTGAATCGGCTGCCGGCGATTGTCAAAGCGACCGGTTTTTCCATCGAGAAAATACAAAGTGCTGTTGCGGAACTGAAGCATTTTAATCCGATACCGAGTGCCGGTTTCGGGAACGAGACAACGGCGGCAATCTATCCTGATGTCATTATTGAAGCGGACGAAAAGGGCGAATTTTCGGTACGGGTTACCAATGAACGGATACCGCAACTGCGTATCAGCAAACTCTACCGCAGCCTTGTCCGTAATGCCGGAGTTGACCAACAGACAAAAGAATACATCCGCAAAAAAGTTAATTCGGCAAAATGGTTAATTGAGGCTGTCGAACAGCGGCAGTCAACGCTGCATCGGGTTGCGTCCGCTATTTTGAAACATCAGATTGAGTTTTTCCGTCAGGGACCGCAGGCGATCCGACCGCTGAAAATGCAGCAAATTGCCGATGACCTTGATATTCACATCACAACAGTATCAAGAGCCTGTGATGAAAAATGGATGATGACACCGGAAGGAATTTTTCCGTTCAGCCGGTTTTTTGTAACAGGATTGGAAACAACAAACGGTGAAGGAGCCGTGGCGAACGATGTGGTGCAGATGAAAATCAGAGCCATCATCGAAGACGAGGATAAATGCAATCCGCTTTCCGATGACGAAATCGTTAAATGTCTTGACGAAGACGGCATCAGAATTGCAAGACGCACCGTTGTAAAATACCGGCAAAAAATGCGGATACCTAACAGCAGAGGGCGCAAAGAGTGGAAAACACCATAGCATTATTACCGTAGTATCATTTATGCCTGCCGATGGTCAATTATACGTCAATCATTCCGCCGAATAATAATATGCCGGAACCGGACTGTCCTCAATGGATAAGCCGGCTTTTTGCTCTTGTCCTGTCCGTTATCTTCGGAGGATTCGTTCTGTTCGTCTGCATTGAATTCCTAATGGATATGTTGGGAAGTCCGTTCAGTTTTGCTCCGAAAGCCCCGCCGAAACAACCGGCAGACGCATCGAAAGAAATTATGATGCCTTTCGATGATAGCGTCAAAAATTTCAAACTGATTACACCGAAAGACAAAACGCGGACGGCAAGCCCGGAAACGGTCATTTTAGTTCATTGGAAACCGGAAAATCCTGCGGTGCCGAATCCGCTTTACCGTTTTGACCTTTGGGTGGACGAGTGTTTTATCCCGTGGGATATGCAGTACGGACAAGATACGTGGTTTGCCAAAGTGCCTTTCACAGCGGGCAAACATCATATTCGGACTCCGGCATTTGAAAGCGAATTTTTTGTCGAAACGCCGGACGCACCGGGAAAACAGCAGGGACCGCCGGATTGGACATTTTTCCGTCTGCATCCCTGTACAGACGAGGCTGACCAATGCGGTAAATGCCACCTGATTGAGGCGAAGCAGCAGGATGTTCAAACGAAACACCGGTCGCTGACGGTCGGTCGCTGGAAGGGGACGGACAGTTGTTTCGATTGCCACAAGAGAAACGCAGTGGAGCAAACACACAAGATACATCTTCCGTCAACAAATGCGCCGCCGGCACAACGCTGTACAGAGTGTCATACAGTACATTGAGAATAGCAGCGGGTTGTAGTCCGTTTGGAAACCCGCCGCTCATTGTTTTGCTTGAACTTGAATTTTTCCGAACCGTTTGGCAATCCGTACCAATCCGGCGGCGGCAAGCAGGCGGACAACGTTGCGCTGCGATTCCAATTGCGGATACGGCAGCCAATCATTCATTGCCGCAATGCGGTCGTATATCTGACAGGCTAACGAGAATACATCCGAATGGGGGTTAATCCGTTTTGCTAAAAATTGAAAAGCAACAACCGTTGTCAGCGGGGCAAGAGAGAGCAATGCGAGAAAAAACGTTAGCCCGCCGACTGACAGATAACTTTCCTGAACGGACAGGCAAGGAATGTCCGGTGATTCCTGTGTTTTCCAGAACAGAGGTTTCTGATAATGCACTAATGCCGTAACAGATGCGAGAAAAAGAGCGGTGAAGGTGAAATTGACCAGCGGTACAGCGAACGGCGGCAGATGGTATGCGGACAGGCAATAATGCAGGATGAAGCGG
>JAITOZ010000158.1 GCA_031289675.1 Planctomycetaceae bacterium | reverse complement strand
ATTACTTCGGATTCGGATTACGAAGTGATGAAATGCTCTGCAAAGGTGAATGCCCGGTAGCGTGTGGTGAAGGACTTCAAAGCGTTTGAGAAAAATAGCGGGACGCTATGCGGGACGCTATGCGGGACGCGGACGCACGGCAAAAGCAAACGGCGGATGAAAAGCCGCATAACCGCGCGTTGTCCCGCCGCAGAGTTCCGGTGGAATGGGTGAATGCAAGGATAAAGACGTTATAAAGACGTTATAAAGACGTTTAAGATGATGTCCGTTCCCTTCGGCGTAACCGGAGAAGCACTCATCCCGCAAGAATGACCTTCATCTGCGGTGTTTCTTTTTCTTTGCATCTGTGTTATATTGCGGTCAATGGCAGCAATTTGTGCGTATGGTTTTCCTGCGAAAGCAACAGCAGGACGAGTACACGGCGAAACGGCACATCCCTACCGCAATCCGTTTCAGCGGGACAGAGACCGCATCGTTCATTGCGCCGCCTTTCGCCGCTTAAGCGGGAAAATGCAGGTCTTCACTGCCGAATTCGGCAACTATCACCGAACCCGTCTCACACATACTCTCGAAGTCGCCTGCATAGCCCGCACCATCGGCAGAGCATTAGGTCTCAACGAAGATTTAATCGAAGCCTCCGCCTATCTGCACGACATCGGGCATCCGCCTTTCGGACATACCGGCGAAGATGTATTAAACCGGCTGTTGGCTGACAGCGGCGGCTTTGAACATAATGCACAAGCCCTGCGGATTGTCGAAAAACGGGAACAGCGCTATGCCGGTTTTCCCGGATTAAACCTTTCGAGAGAAATTCTTGACGGACAGCGTTATAAAATGGGCACATCGAAAACGCCGCTCCTCGAAATACAGACGATGGACGTTGCCGACAGTATTGCTTATGATACTCACGATGTCGATGACGCAATGGAACTCGGTCTTCTCACTGCCGGTCAAGTGATTCATACGGCTCTTTGGAAGGCTGCCGCCTATCGTGTCCGGCAACTTTGGACGAACCTTGACGATGCAGAGTTTCGCCGGGCAGTGATTCATCATTTAATTGAGCGGCAAGTCAGCAACGTTATTGAAACAGCAAAACACCGGTTACAAAAAATCACGTCTTATGAAACAGCGTTGAAGTTGCCGGTGTTGATTGCTCCAAGTGCAGAACTTGCCGAAGAAAAAGCCGAAATGGAGGCTTTTCTGTTGGCGGAAGTCTATCGTCATCCGCAAGTGACCGAACACCGCCGACGCGTATCGCTTTGGCTCGAAACGTTATTTCGGCAGTACGTTAAAGACGGCAGGAAACTGCCGGAACGTTACGCCGATGTGATTCGGGAAGAAGGAATTGAGCGGGCGACCGCCGATTACCTTGCCGACCAAACCGACCGGTCGGTCAAAGAGCAAATCGGCGGTTCTTGAACAAACGGTCATTCTTACAAAAAACGCCCTTCAAAATACTCTTGACAGAGCCGGAGTGATTTCGCTACACTCCGCATACTTTCGGCAAACCTGTTATGCGGTATATCTACTGTCTCATTTTAACCTTGTCGGTTTTAACCTTGTCGGCTTCGCTTCTTGGGGCAGAGGAACCGTCTTGGTATATTGCGGCTGTTCAATGCGGTACCGATGTATTAAGCGGACCCGGCGATGCCGGCAATGTTTATCCGGTTTCGCAACTTAAAACCGGTGATAAGGTTGAAGTCTATTATGAGAAAAATGGGTATGCGGCAATCCGTCCGCCCGTCGGAAGTTATTCCTGGGTCAGTGCCAGGTATGTCCGGCTCGGCACGAACAATACGGGAACGGTTACAATAGACGGACTGGCATCAATCATCGGAAGTGCATTGACCGATGATTGCAGTACCGTACAAGTGCGTCTCAAACGGGGTGAACAAGTTGCGGTTCTTGACAGACGGGAAACACCGGAAAATGCGGAGAGTCCTCTTTGGCTGAAAATTGCACCGCCGAGCGGCGAGTTCCGCTGGATTGCGAAATCGTCTATTATTTGTAATAATCAAAGCAGCGGCAGTCACGAGACAGAAATTATTCAGGTACGCTATGACCGGACGGACAATGCTCCGGCTTCCCCTGCCAAAACTCCTGTCCCGTCATCGTCGCTGCCGCAGCCTAACGCGAAAATGCCGGATATGGACAGCCGTCTTTTGGAGACTAAAGCAGAAACGAAATCGGCAGCAAAAATCGCATCGAACCGCCGTATTGCCCTTGACGAAATTATTTTGGACGAAACGCCGGCTGCACCGAATACTGCCGCTCTCAACGACCCGTTCCGTCAAGCCTTACAGGAATTGGATCGGGAAGTATGGACGGTAATGACCCGCCGGACAGATGATGCCGTCTTCGATGTACTCATCAAGCGCGGTGAAGAACTTTACCAAATTGCTCCGTCGGACAAAGACCTTGAAAAGGCATTTCATTTGCTTGAATCGTTAAAACGTACTCGGCAAGTGCGGCAGGAATTAGCCCTCAAAAAACCGGTTAGCAGCGGTACTTTGTCCAGCAGCATTGTGTCCGGCAATACTTCGTCCCCCAGCCGTAAAGCGGCAACAAGTCCCTTTACGGCGGGAGGTAACATAGCGGGAGGCAGCACGCCCAACACTCTGCCGCAAACGGCAGCATCACGTTTTGACATCACCGGCAAACTGGGGGAGTTCGACCCGCTGCCGAAGGGACATCCGCCGTATGCGGTGGTCGACGCACAAGGACAGATTATTTGCCTTGTGTCGCCGTCTGCTGGAGTTGATTTGAATTCCTATATCGGCAAGACAGTCGGCATTAACGGAATACTCGGTTTCTATGAAAGAACGAATAAGCCGCGGGCAAGACATATTACAGTGAAAAATGTACAGTTATTTTAGAAAATTGCTGAACATAGACAAGAACGAAAAAGGAATGTCTATAATTCCCTTTTGTATACTTGCTTTATTCTTTTCGCCTTACCCTTGTTCGGGAGCGGAATACCGCATTGATAATGAAGTGAACGGAGTAAAAAGTACCGTCTATTTACTGGACAGACAATTCGTCAGTGTCATCGGTATGAGCGGTGAAATTGCTGTTTTTGATACACTGCGGAAAACCTTTACGATGCTCAATCCGCCGCTGCGTCTGCAAACTTCGTTCGATGCCGTCAAGGTAAAAGAACAAACAGAAAACTTGTGCCAGCGGGTTTTACAGAGCAGCAATCCGAAAACAAATTCGTTTCTCTATTTTGCAGTTCAGCCGAAATTTGATGTCAAAAAAGATGACACGAACGGAATTATTGCGATGCAGTCGCATTGGATTGATTACGAATTGCACACTGTACCGCTGCCTGATGAATCGGAGATAATGTATTACGATTTTTGTGATTGGATGTGTTATCTGAATATGCGGCTCAATCCGTATTCAACGATGATGCTCCCGCGTCTTGCTGTCAATAACATTTTACGTCAGGAACGCCGGTTTGCTGTACACGTTTCAACGGCACTGTATCCGAAAGGAAAAACGGCATTTTCGCAGGCGGAGGTTACGAAAAGTTCACATCAATTTTCACGAAGGCTTTCGGATGACGACCGGAAATGTCTGGAACGAGTCAACGAGTACCGGCAAACGTTTCCGTCTGTTCCGCTGGACGAGTATCAAAAACAGGTTGTCGAAAAACAAGCGGCAAAGAAGTGAACGGGCAAGGCGGTAATTTGTGCCCATCTTTTATTTTTTTGCAATAATTTCTTGACAAACAGACGATACGGTCTATACTAGGGACGAGGACATTGCCGGACGCTGTTATCTGGAAAAAACTTGTTCAGACGCTATTGTCAGAAAATGCAACGGAATTTTCACCACATCATACAGAGCAAAATGCTTCGATGGATAACATCGGCGGCAGTTTTGTTCTACGTACTGATGCCGCAAGTTGGTGTCTGCCGCTGTACGGATTGCCGATGTAAGCACTCGTCCAAAGCCGCCGGCGTGTCCGCTGAAACGTCTCCGTGTTGCCGTTTGAAAGACGATAGCGTCAAAAACAGCAGCATTAAAAACGGTAACGCTGCCGCAGAGTCCTGTTGCGGGGCAAAAACGCAAAAAAATAATCCAGCCGGCTGCTGCACCGATTCGTCAACAACCGAAAAGCAATCATCGGGGGACGGTTGCCGTTGTGCAATCAAATCGGCAAAAAAGACCTCTTTTGCCGACTTGACTCCTGCCGTTTCTCTCAATCGTCTGACGGACGAATTAAAGACGCAACTTCATTCACTTGCTGTCTTTGCGGCTTCGTCTGCTTCGGCGGTTGTTATTCTATTTTGTCCCCAGACGTTCGATATATCCGGTTTCCCCCTGCCGGTACGTCTGCATCTCCTTTTGCAGGTCTTGCTGAATTGATTGAATAAGCGTAACGTTTTTCAGTGTATTTTGCGCTGAAAATCCGTCCCGTTTTTTTCATTCATCATTCAACAACAATTATTCATTAGGAGAATTCCAATGGCTATTTCATCTGCCAGTTCATATCCCTCTTCGTACGCGAGTGCGGCGAGGTCATCCGGCAGCGGGGCATCCTGCTGCACACCCGGTGCAGACGGCAAGAAACCCGCCTGCTGCACGACCGGTACTGCGGCTTGCTGCACCACCGGTTCAAGTTCCCGAGGTTCGGGAACAACATCGGGAACATACACTTCATCGCGTACTGCGGCGGCATCGGCGACAAGCCGGTCGAGCAGCGCGACCGCAGCGACTGCATCCAGTGCGAGGTCGTCAAGTGCTGCGGCAAGTGCTTACAGCCGGTCATCATCGGCAGGTTCGTCCCGTGCAGCGGTGACTTGGACAAGATAGACAGACGCATCAGAGCAGCGGACGCAAGTTCGCTGCTGATGCTTGACCGCTAACTTGCGTTAGCGGTTCTGAACTTGCTTGCCGCCGATGCGTTACGCTCTTTCGTTGACCTGCATTGACCTGTTTC
Organism: Planctomycetaceae bacterium; assembly: GCA_031289675.1. Classification (GTDB taxonomy): domain Bacteria; phylum Planctomycetota; class Planctomycetia; order Pirellulales; family Thermoguttaceae; genus WRKP01. The sequence continues at coordinate 31,192 of JAITOZ010000158.1, read as the reverse complement.
AAATATCCCATAGAATAGAAAATGATACATAAATATACATAAATTTTATGCCCCAAAAATACCGCTCCTTTATACCGTTTATTTTAATCGTACTTCTCTCCGGTGCTGCCGGCTGGGGGATTGCAAAACATACGCTAATGCCGGCAACGGACGGGGATACCGCTGCGCTGTCAGGAGAACGTAAAATACTATATTACCAGTGTCCGATGCACCCGTCGGTGATGTCAAAAAATGCCGTTGATAAATGTACGATTTGCGGTATGGCTCTTGGACCGATTTACGATAACGCTGGCGGAGAGGACACGCAGCAGGCATTCGGCGCATTAAAATTGTCCCCTGCCGTTGCCTCGGTTATCGGCATTAAAACATCGGAAGTCAGAACGGCTGTAATACATAGGACGCTCCGCGTTGCCGGTGTTATCGTTGATGATGAAACGCGGCACCGTATATTGTCCGCCCGTGTACCGGGAAGAATTGAAAAACTATACATAAATCAGGTCGGCATCGAAGTCGTCCATAATCAGCCGCTTGCAGAAATTTACAGTCCTGATGTACTGACAGCCCAACGGATTTATCTTGAAAATCTTCGTGCCGGAAGCCGAGGAGCAGTTTCTCTGTCGGAAATTGCCGACAGCCGCGAAAAACTTCTTGCCTACGGACTCGTTGCACAAGACATTCAAAAAGTAGAGGAGACACAAAAACCGGATACAATGTTCACGCTCCGCGCTCCGTTTGACGGCACGGTGATTTCCCGTAACGTTTTTGAAGGACAGTATGTGAACGTGAATGATAATCTTTTTGAAATCGGCGATTTCTCAACTCTTTGGTTTATCTTTGACGCTTACGAACAAGACTTGCCGCTGCTGCGTCTCAATCAAAGTGTTGATGTTACATTAAATTCGCTGCCGAATGAAACGGTGTCTGCGCCGATTACATTTATTGACCCGAATTTGAATGAAACGACCCGAACGGCACGTGTCCGGGTCGTCCTGCCGAATCCGCAGCGGCGGATTTTGAACCGGCAAACGGCAAACGGCGTAGTGCATATCGAGTCGGCACCGGTCTTATCTGTTCCGCGCAGTGCCGTTATTTACACGCATCAAAAACCGGCGGCGTATGTGGACCTCGGCGGCGGAACGTATCAAATTCGGAAACTCACTCTAGGAATTATCGGCGATGAGGATGCCGAAGTGTTGAGCGGAGTACAAGACGGAGAAAATGCCGTAACGAAAGCGGCATTGCTCATCGACAGTCAAAGTCAGTTGGCACACGTCGGCGCACCGGAGAGTGATGAAAAGACGGAAAAAACACATCGCAATGAAACAACCGTATTGCCCGGCAGTATCGCTAACCCTGTTCTTCCGGCATCTTTCCTCGAAATAATGCTTGCTGCAACAGCAGCGTTATCTTCGGATGATTTGGCGGCGTATCAAAAACACTTACCCGTCTTGTTGGAAAACGTACAAAAATTGCCGGAAGATATGAAAGCCGTGTTAATTCCGTTAGCGGAAAAACTGATTGCCGGTGCGGATTTGAAGGATGCCCGGCGGTACTTTGAACCTTTCAGTAATACCGCTGCGGACATTGTCCGTGCGCAGCCGGCGGAAGAGCGGCAGGCAAAGATATTCCAATGTCCGATGAGTCCGGTTCTCGGTACTGCCCGATGGATTCAAAAAGACAATGCTGAAGTGCTGAATCCGTTCTTCGGTTCTGAAATGCTGAACTGCGGTACGGAATTACAGTAACAAAAATAACCATTAACCCCCTTTACACGAAAGGAAACTGTTATGAAGACGAAGATGAATTGGTTGTTTGCTGCTGTCATTTGCACGGCATCGGTCGTTTGTGCCGGTACGTTTGCCGATGAATTTACCGATGCCGATACCAATAAGGACGGCGTTATCAGCAAAGACGAATTTGCGGCATACCAAAGTGCCGCCTTGCAGCTGCCGCCGGCATTGGTACAAAGTTTGTCGGATGCCGCCGCCGCTCTTGCCAAAGATGACCTCGCCGGTTATCAGAAACACTTGCCTGCCGTTCTCGCGGCGGTGAAAGAGACGACCGGTGCTGTTCGGGCAACGCTGCTGCCGCTTTCGGAGCGGCTCACCGCGGGCAAAGATTTGAAGTCGGCACGCAAGCCGTTCGAGCCGTTCAGCAATGCCGCCGCTAATTTTGTTGCGGCTCAACCGCCGGAAAAACGGCAGGCGAAGGTGTTTCAATGTCCGATGTCGCCGGTCTTGACGGTCGGCCGCTGGATTCAAAAGGATAATCCTAAATTACAGAATCCGTTTTTCGGTTCACAGATGCTTACTTGCGGCAGTGAAGTAAAATAATCCGTAGGCATTACATCGGGGGGGGTTAACACCCCCCCGCTCGTGCGCCGGCATACTCTCCGCTCGTGCGTTGGCTATTAAAAAAAGAGCAAATTACGAACGATGATAAATGCTTTAATATACTGGTCTTTGCATAACCGCTTTTTGGTTGCCGCCGCCTTTATCGCTCTGTGTGCTTGGGGAGTGCAAGCGTTGCGGGAAACCCCTGTCGATGCAATTCCCGACTTGTCCGAAAATCAAGTCATCGTCTATGCTGATTGGGCGGGACGCTCGCCGCAGGAAGTCGAAGACCAGATTACCTATCCGCTTTCCGTTTCGCTGCAAGGGCTTGCCGGTGTTAAATCGGTACGCGCCTCATCAATGTTCGGATTTTCGTTCCTGACCGTTATTTTTAACGATAACATTGAGACCTATTTTGCCCGGACACGGGTTTTAGAGCGGCTGAATTCGCTCGGCAGTCTTTTGCCCGAAGGCGTTACCGCCCGGCTAGGTCCCGATGCCACCGGTCTCGGCTGGGTCTATCAGTATTATTTGAAAACCGGCAGCGGCAATCATTCTCAAGACCTCGGTTCTCTGCGGACACTGCAAGATACTTACATACGCTACCAACTCGCAGCGGTTTCCGGTGTTGCGGAAGTCGGCAGCCTCGGCGGGTTCGTCCGGCAGTATCAGGTAGAAGTTTCCCTGCTGAAATTGAAACAATTCGATGTAACGCTCGGTCAAGTGATGGATGCTGTTGCTGCCGGTAATTTGAATGTCGGCGGAAAAACAATCGAAGAAAACGATACCGAGTTCATCGTTCGCGGAGTCGGTTTGCTTGAAAATACCGGCGATTTGGAAATGCTGCCGGTGCTGCCGAGAAACGGTGTCCCGCTGTATCTCAAAGACATTGCCCGCATACAAATCGGCGGGGCGTTCCGGCGGGGAACGCTCGATGTCAACGGGCAGGAAGTTGTCGGGGGAATCATCGTTATGCGTTACGGTGAAAATGCTTATAAAGTGATTCAAAATGTCAAAGACCGCATCGCAACGATTCAATCCGGTCTGCCCGCCGGTGTTACCATTGAACCGTTTTATGACCGCAGCGATTTAATCGGTCGGGCTATCGGCACGCTGAAAAACGCTCTCCTTGAAGAAATTGTTCTTGTAACGATTGCCCATATTTTATTTTTGTTTCATTTCAGGTCAATCATTATCGTAACATTGCCGCTGCCCGCCTCGATTCTCATTTCGTTTATTCTGATGAATCAATTCGGGATTCCTTCGCATATTATGTCGCTGACGGGTATTGCCATTTCCATCGGTGTTCTCGTTGATGCCGGTATTGTGATGACAGAAAATGTTATCCGGCATTGTGAAGAGGCAAGCAGAGAAAAAAAACTTTCGGCAAAAGATATCTTCAATTTAACGTTACAGGCGAGTCAGCAGGTCGGCCGTCCGATGTTTTTTTCAATGGCAATCATCGTCTTGGCGTTCGTGCCGGTATTTCTGCTCTCCGGTCAGGAAGGAAAACTGTTTCATCCGCTGGCTTTTACTAAAACATTTGCGTTAATAGGTGCTGTGCTGCTGGCTGTTACGGCAGTGCCGGTATTCTGTACCTTTTTCGTCCGCGGACCGTTCCGCAACGAAGATAAAAATGCTTTAATGAATTTTTTGTTACGGATATATGACCCCGCTCTCGATTGGTCGCTTCGGCACCAGAAAACGGTATTGAGTTTTGCTGTATTGCTGCTTATTGCCGCCGCAATAACCGCATTCGGACTGCCGAAACCGGTGAACCAAATGCTTGCATCTTCCCGTCTTCCGTTTCCCGCTTTCAACGGCTTCGGCAGCGAGTTTATGCCTGCACTCGAAGAAGGTTCGCTGTTGTTTATGCCGGTGCTGTTGCCGGCAACATCGCTCAGTGAAGTCAAACGGATAATGGCTTGGCAGGACAAAATGATGAAAGATTATCCCGAAGTCGTTTGCGCTGCCGGAAAACTGGGACGCAGCGATACTGCTACCGACCCGGCTCCTGTGGAAATGATTGAAACCACAATTACACTCAAACCGCCTTCCGAATGGCGCACCGGCATAACGAAAGACAAAATTATCGCCGATTTAAGCGAACGTTTGTCGCTGGTGCCGGGTTATGCGCCGGGATTTTTACAGCCGATAGAAAACCGTATTTTGATGACGAGTACGGGGATTAGGGCGCAGGTCGGGGTCAAGATTTTCGGTAACGATTTAGACTCGCTGCAAAAGAAAGCCTTTGAAGCAGAAAAAATTATTTCAAGCATCAGCGGAGCCGCCGGAACCGCTCCGTCGCGGGACCAAGGCAAAACGTACCTTGAAATTAAGGTCAACCGGAATGCAATGGGACGCTACGGTCTTCGGGCTGCCGATGTGTTACAATATGTCGAAACCGGCTTGGGCGGTATTTCTGTAACAACAACGATTAAAGGCAGAGAACGCTGGGATATTCAAGTCCGCCTTGACAGCGATGACCGCAGCGACATTGATAAAATCGGTGAATTGCTGATACCGTCTCCGGGCGGCGTAATGGTTCCGCTGAAACAAATTACCAACATTCGGCGGACGATAGGTCCGAACGAAATATCAAGCGAAAACGGACGGCTGCGGGCCTATGTTCAAACGAATGTCAGAGGTCGGGACTTGGGCGGATTCGTTGAGGAAATTAAACAACGTATCAAGAATGAATTGGTCTTGGAACCCGGTCAGACGGTGGAATACAGCGGTCAATATGAAAACCAACTTCACGCCCGGCGAACGCTGATGGTTGTCTTTCCAACCGTTGTTGCGGTCATTTTTTTCCTGCTGGTGATGACGTTTCATTCTGCCGGTGAAGCAGCACACGTTTTGTTAGCGATACCCTTTGCGCTGACCGGCGGCGTGTTTTTGCAGGCGGTGTTAGGCTATAACTTCAGCGTTGCCGTTTGGGTCGGGTACATTGCGTTATTCGGAACAGCCGTTCAAACAGGTATTATTATGGTGGTGTATCTGGAAGAAGCGGTAGAGAAAATGCGTAACGAAAAACAGCGGGATTTGACATATACCGAATTGATTGAAGCGGTTAAAGCGGGGGCAAGACTTCGGCTGCGTCCGAAAGTGATGACCGTTGCGACAACGATAGCATCGCTGCTGCCTATCTTTTGGAGTGTGCGGACCGGAACGGAAATAATGAAGCCGATAGCGGCACCGGTTGTCGGCGGAATGATTTCGAGTTTGATTCATATACTTATCGTAACACCGGTACTGTTTGTGATGCTGCATAACCGTACAGCCGGTTTCACCGGTGATTCTGTGCCGGAAAATCCGACCGATACCGGTCAAGAGCAAAAAAAATCCCAAAAAGATTTTCCTTGACATTTGTTTGTTGATAGGTTATGCTATTGCTGACGGCGGGGGTATTGTGCCTCTGCAAAAAACCACCTTGTTAAAAGGAGAATTGCCATGTTTACGTTTCTGTTAGCGCAGCAAAGTGCTGCAAAATTGACCTCACGTAAGTGTAAGAGAGAGACGAATCCCGTAGAATAGGCTTCACTCTCGTCGAACTTCTTGTCGTCATTGCCATCATCGGCATACTGATCGCCCTCTTGCTGCCCGCCGTCCAAGCCGCACGCGAAGCCGCAAGAAGAATGCAATGCTCCAATAACTTGAAGCAACTCGGACTCGCCATCCATAACTTTCACGACTCCGTCGGCGGTCTCGTGCCGATGTGCATCAAGCGAAACAACTTCGCCTTCGGTCCCCTGCTGTATCCCTACATAGAACAGACCGCCCCCTACGACCTGTTGATGAACAATATCGGGGAATTCGGACTCAATGCCGACGGCTCCAAAGGTGCCGCCCGCACCGGACGTGCCGGAAGAACCGGACCGGATATTTTTTGGCCCGCATCAGTCAACACTGCTGATACGGGAGTCCAACATACTGCGATGATAGGAACAGCGCAAGTACCTGATTCCAATATGGAAATTTCTGCCGGTGTCCGGCTTTGGGAATACATTCAGGCAGAAATGGGCGGCAGTGCCAACGGCTTCGGCGGCAGCGGTTTTGTCTGTCCTTCGCAGCGCAGCGGCTGGCAATCGGCTGTCAATGACGGAACCCGTGACCAGAGAGGCGGACTCGGCTGGCAGGGTCCGATTACCGATTATGTTGTCGGAACGTATGCGTTGAACGATAACCCGCCCCCAGTGCCGCCCGCCGATTACGAGCGCGAATACGATGTAAGAAGATTCGATAACGGTTACAATGCAATGGAACAGTATACTGTCAGTGTGACACGTCACGCATTGCGTATCGGAGTGGTTGACGGGCTAAACTACCTAACGAATGACGGCGACGATGTTGGCAAAACAAACAATTGCTCCACCTACAAGAACTGGCGCCCCCGCGATAGTTTTTCGTGGATGGCAGACGGAACGTCGAACATTATCCTTCTTGGTGAAAAATACGTACCGAGTGCCTATCTCGGAAAATGTGAAGCAAGCCGTGTTACTGCCGTTGTCAATGGCGAACACCAGTCCCATTTGCAATGGGACGGCAGTTATCTCGGTCTATTAAGACAGGGCAGACAGATGAGCGTGATGCGCTGCATTTCCAGTGCTAACAGCCTTTATTATGATGCTGTCAAAAATGCCGAGTATGCCGGTTACGTACCGCTTATTTGCACGAACCGGTCTTACGGCGAGGCAAAGGGTGCGGAGAAGACGCTGGTTTGTGAATCTGCTGCTTATACTGCGGCTTACACGCGTTTCACAGCGGAATACGGTTCGCCGTTTGGTTCGAGTCATCGGGGCATAGCGCAATTTCTGCTGGGCGACGGCAGCGTCCACTCGCTGTCAGACGCTGCGGCTCGGCTAACGGTAATGCAGTTAGTCAACGTTCAGGACGGTGCCGCGGTGGCACTGCCGTAGTTCAGAAATGGAGAATTGGGAATGGAGAATTACAGAAAACGGACAACGGTTCGGTAGAGAATCGTGTCCTGATTGTCAGTTCTCCATTCCCAATTTACAACAACTCTCCATTCGTTACAATTTTCAATTTTCAATTCTCCATTATCAATTCAAATACGATGAAACATTGCATAACTCTCACGCTATTATTGCTGTTCGCTGCCGGTTGCAGCGGCAGGGTTGGAGTCAGCGGCAAGGTGTCCTACGATGACGGACAACCGGTTGAAGGTTGCAGCGTGCTGTTTCGTTCTGCGGGCGAAAACTATCAGGGCATTGCGGACGAGAAGGGCAAGTATCAATTAGGTTCGGGCGGCAACACCAACGGCATTCGTCCGGGCATTTATCAGGTTACGGTCGCTTCGACTTATAACGACGAAAACGAGAATACGGTCTATAAAGTTTCGCCGAAGTACGCCGAAACGGGCACTTCCGGTTTAACTTGTGAGGTGAAAGGCAAGACGGTGTTTGACATCAAAGTCGAACACGCCGGCGAAGCCGAACAGCCGCCGAAATATAATCGGAAACCGCCGCGGCGGGACGAAAATTAGCGAATAAGGGAACGAAATGGTTGGCAACCGATTAAACGGGCGGTGTCCGCTATCTTGCGATAGCGGCTCTGAACGTTTGCGGGACAAATCTCGTCTGGAATACATTCAACAAAGAGTGAAAAGTATATGTTATGAAACCGGTCTAATGTCTAAACAATGGACTTTACACTCCGCCTGATTTAGTCTTGACAACGGCAGACGGACAGAGGACAATAACGAGCGATACCTTTCGAGATAATTTCGATGAGACTGATTTGCGCTGCACTTGTGATGTTTGCTGCTGCCGGAGGCTATAACCTCCAACTTCCAGCCGCCGAAGAAACAAAAATTTCTAACGGCACACTCTCCGCCGTTTGGAATCCCGATGCACACAGAGTGACTCTCGACCAAAACGGCACATTCGCCTCAATCAATATCCCCGAAGGCAGTGCCGTGTCCGTCGTCAAGCATCCGATGACCGGCAGAGACGGAAAAATGACAGATGCCTCATCGCTGGCAATTCTGCACGGCGATAGAATTGACGCTGTTTTCACCGTTGCCGAGGATAATCCGTTCGTTGTCGTTACAAAATACCTGAACAAAGAATTGTTCGCAGACGGTTCTCTAAAAAATCTCCCGTTTCCGAAATTTGAATTAACGCTGGAAGCGGACAAAATCAAAACACTCGGCACAGCCGGTTTGCGTGCCGTTGACGGTCATAAAGGTTCGTATATGTTCCTCGCCGCAGTCAATCCCGCTGACCGCAGCGGTGTTGTCGCCGGCTGGATAACAAGCAGCCGCGGTTCCGGCATCGTCTTTTCCGGCAAAGAAAACGGGAAAGCCGTTATCTCGCCGGTTATCGAATACGGCAAACTTCTGCCGCCCGCCGATTTAGAGAATTCGGCAGAAAATCCGGCAGCGAATATGTCAGAGGTTTTCGTCATCGGCAAATTTGACGATTGCCGCCGCGGTTTAGAGCGGTACGCCTGGCAAATTGCCCGCTCAAACCAGATTAAAATCAAAGAGCCGATAGCCGGTTATTGCACTTGGTATGCGGATAAATTCGGCGGAGCGTGCAGCGAAAAGGAAATCGTCAACCTGACCAAAGCCGCCGCCGAAAAACTTGCGCCCTTCGGTTTCCGTTTCGTCCAGATTGACGACGGCTGGCAAGACGGTATTTCAAGCAACGGTCCAAAACGGAACTTTCTCCGGGTCAAGCCGGACGGTCCGTATCCGAACGGAATGAAACCGACCGCCGAAATGATAAAATCGCATCACTTCAAGGCGGGTATTTGGCTGATTCCGTTTGCCGGCAGTGCCGATGACCCGATTTGGGATAAAAATCTGTTCGTCAAAAGCGGCGTAACGGACGAAGTCAACGAAAAAGGACAGCCGACACGTCCGAATAAAATTTGGGCAAACAAAAAAGACAAACCGTATCAAGCCCGATGGTCGGGAACGACTCTGGATATGACTAATCCCGCCGCTCAAGAATATCTGCGTAAAGAAATTGAGCAGGCGGCGCAAGATTGGGGTTACAATTATTTCAAGTTGGACGGTTTTCACGTTTCAATGGCTTGTGAAAACACGTACGTCAATAACGAATACAAGGCGGACGACTTCGGCGAGGCGGTTTATTTTGACCCGTCCATTACGCCGGTTGCCGCACACCGTCAGGGCTGCCGCATCGTCCGGCAGGCGGCGGGCGATGATGCGTTTATTCTCGGCTGCTGCATCAGTCAAAATATGCGGTCAATGGGGGCATCGTTCGGCTGTGTTGATGCGATGCGGATTGGTCCTGATAACGGTTCCGGCTGGAATTCGCTTAAATCCGGTCCGCGGCACGGTTCAAACCGGTATTTTTTGAACGGTCGGGTTTGGTGGAACGACCCCGACCCGGTGTACGTTCGGGACACGATGCCGCTTGAACACGCCCGGCTGATAACGTCTTGGGTTGCCGTGAGCGGTCAACTTTATGTGTTCAGTGATTGGCTTCCGGCGCTTTCTGAAGAGCGGGTCGAAGTTCTCCGCCGCACCATCCGTCCGCACGGCTTGCGTTCGGCAAGACCGGTCGATTTGTTCAGCGAGGATTTGCCGAAAATTTGGTATTTGACGAACAAGTCAACAAACAAAATACCGCAAACGGAAAGGCATATTGCTGCCTTTTACAACTGGGACGACAAAAAACCGGCAAAAATAGAGACAACGCCGGCTTGGATTGGGCTGCCGGAGGCGAAGGAATACGCTGCTTTTGATTTCTGGGGAAACAAATTGTTCGGTGCGTTCACTGACAAGATTTCCGTTGAATTGCCGCCCGGTTCGTGTTTGGTATTAGCGGTGCAGCCGGTTGCGGAACATCCGGTTTTGTTGAGTACCTCGCAGCACATTACGCAGGGGATTGCGGATGTTGTTGAGGAAAAATGGAATCCCGAAACGAAGACGCTTTCCGGCATTAGCAAGGTGATTGCCGGCGACCCGTATGAATTGCGGATTTACGACCCGGCAAAGAAAGAGATACGCCGGGAACTATTAAAGCCGACCGAGACCAGCGATACGTTCAGGTGGAGCGTGAAGTTTTAGGGCAGCAGTGCAACTAGTGATGTGCGGCGGATTTTCAGCGGATATTTAAAACACTTGAAATTTTGCGAAACTCACCGCACACAATGCGCCGTTCGCCGTTATGTTTTCCGCAGTTCCGGTGCAGCGATGTTGACAAGAAAAGTTTCTAGAATCTGACGGGGGTCGCTTCTGCTTCCACATCAAGAATAGACTGCGTTGCCGCCGCCAATTTTCTCAATGCAGAAGCAATTTGCGCATAGACGGCAATAGCATTTTCGCCGGCTAACATTAGAGAGTCTAACAAACGTACTGCCGATGCCGGCTGCGCCGACAAAGAACAATCCAACACCAACATTTCAAACGATCGCATCGCTGCTGCCTATCTTTTGGAGTGTGCGGACCGGAACGGAAATAATGAAGCCGATAGCGGCACCGGTTGTCGGCGGAATGATTTCGAGTCTGATTCATATACTTACCGTAACACCGGTACTGTTTGTGATATTGCGGAAAAAGTGACAGGCGAAGAGCCAAGCCGCTTGTTGCCATCAATAATCCTGCTGATTTTAGTGCCTCTCCCCCCAACCGTAGTACCGATTTTAGTAAAATGATGTAAGTGTTATGATGTCGTTTCTCTTTTGTGATATGTATCTTAAAAATACTGCACAGAGACTCGTTTGCGGTACTTGTCTTCGAGGACCGTTTTCAACCGCTTGACAATGTTGCGCCGGATTTCAAGGTCAACAGGCAAATGCGGATCCTGATGCGCCTCATTGACCTTCGTTCCTGCAATGATTTCGATTTCATCGCTGTTACGGAAAAATTCTACCATTTTGTGCGAAGCCAATGGTAAAGGCGAAGCCAGAGCATCGCCTTGTTCTATCCGCTGAATGACATCTGTAAGCGTTAAAATTCCTTCCGTAACAAGGTCAATGCCCCAAATCTGCGACGGCGGCGGTAAGCCTCCGCCCAGACCGACGGATTTTATGTCAATATCGATAGAACGTTTTAATTCGCGGGAAATAATTTTTGCTGTTGTCCCGCCGCATACAATCGTTTTGCCGTCAAAATTTCGAACCAATTCTGCATAAATGCCGTCGGATTCCGAATGAAACGGCGGTCCCGTGAGCAGGCGCAGTTTGCGGGGCTTACGCAGATAAACCGTCATACAACTGATGTCATCTATGCAAACGCCGTTTTTATTACAACTCCGCGCTTTATGTACTACGGCACAGGACAATTCCCGCGCAGAAATATCAGGATTTGCTCCAATCTGTTCCTGAATGAACGCCAGAACTCCTTCCCGCCGCCAACCGAATCGATAATCCGCTTGTCCCATTCCGGCTTGGGTTACACCGTCGGAAAAAGCAAGGAGCCGGTCGCCTGTGATGACGTGAATATCCGCAAGTTGTATCTTCCGCTGCTTCCAGCGCACGGGTACCAGATTTTGCCTCTCTATTGCCAAATCGTGATTGTTCCGAAGGTGAATGCACGGCGGGTTTTCCATTTCAATAATCCGTGATTTTCCGCCGATTTGCAAATCCAATATCGTAAAGGTTGCGTAACTGATTTTTCGGACTTCACAAACAGGCAGCGTGTCCATAATGGTTTCTGCCGACAGAAGTACCTCCATATTAGAGCGGATAAACCGGAGAGCCATTGTCGTTGTCATCGCGGCGAGCAGGTTGGCTTTGATTCCGCTGCCCAGCCCGTCGGACAAAACGGCAAGATGCCGGTTTTCGGACTCAATACGTTCAAAGAGAAAATCATCGCCGCAGACGGCTTCGCCGGTGTGGTTCAACTGACAACATTCCATTTCAACAAACACATCGTTTTGCATCGTATTTACGCTGACTGGTTCGGCATCATTCTTTCACTGCGCTGTATGTTCCGGCAATTTCCCGCAACAGAATTTCCGTTTCCGCCATGTGTTCACCGAGACTGCGTGCAATCTGTTGACACGTTACAATATTTTTTTGAATGACCGCTCTTGCTTTTTCAGAGACCTGTTCACGGTGCAATTCGATATTTGTAACATTTTGAACAATTACGCCGACACTTTGATGTGCCGAAATGGTAAAAATGCTGACGTTCAGAATTTGGTTGCTGCATACCAGATGATGCCGCTGTAATGCCCCGCCGCCGTTGAGAATCGAAGCGATTAAATCGCTGAATTCAACGAACAGCCGAATTTCCGCACCGACCAATCCGCAGGTCTCAAATGCCGTAAGAATATCTTCATCGAATAATTCGGCAAAGTGCTTATTACATTCGAGGACTTTTAGATTTCTATCGACAATCACAACGCCGGCGGGAATGTAGCGGATAAGCGCATTGCTTTTCCGCTGCGCTAATTGCCGGAGATACGAAACACACATTTCGGTTTCGGCTTTGTTCGTCAGCAGTGCTTTGGCAAATTCCCGGCAGGTAGAGTATCCGCATCCGCCGCAGTTGAGTTCATCTGCCGCTACAAACTTGCCGACGCTTACCAATGCGGTTTTAATGTCGTTCTCCGTAACATTCCGTTCCGTGCGTACATCGGGCAGAAATTGCGATTCTATCAAAATTTCTGCTTGCCGACCGATGCTGCTTCCGCCTTTGTATTCCTTGACAATTTGAGCAATCGCCGCAAGAGTTCCCGCCCCGCTGCCGGACATTGCCGGTCCATTGATACATCCGCCGCTGCAAGCCAGACATTCTGCGAATATTTTACAATCATGCAGCATTTGCGGGTCGGGAATATCCCGAAAGAGCCGCTCCAGATTATGCAAACCGGAGACGGATATGTAACGTATATCGTTTTTCGCTCTACGCAATGTATCATTCATACCGCCTTCGACGGCATAAACCTTTCCTTCTTCCGCATCATTCGGACTCATTGCAGCATAGTGTCCGGTTTCGACGGATCCAAGCTTAACATCTTCACCTGCCAAGAGACCAACTAAATCGCTGAACGTAACAGCAAGGTCAAGGAGTTCGGGATGTTGGTCGGCTTCGTTTTTTTTTGCGGCACAGGGACCGAAAAAAACAACTCCAATATCCTGACCGTAGTGCTTGCGGAGTAATTTTGCGTGGGCGAGAATCGGTGAAAATACCGGTACGATATTAGCAACGTAATACGGAACGTATTTTCGGACATAATCGACAACGGCGGGACAAGCACTTGAAAGATAGACCCCGGGCTTGGCTTTGTCGAGAAACACGGCGGTCTCGGCACTAACGATTTGTGCGCCCAGTGCTGTTTCACTGACACCGGCAAAGCCGGCTTGGATAAGCGCAGCGGCTAATGCGCCCCGGTCATATTGTTTGAAATAACTGATGAATGAGGGAGCGAGGGACGCATAGACTTTTTTGCCGCTGTTGAGGAGATATTTTACACGCAGTAAATCGCTGCGGATTTTTTTGGCTTTTGCCGGACAAACGCGGACACACATACCGCAGGCAACGCAGAGTTCTACAATAACGCCGGCATGACCGTTGTCGATGCGGATTGCCCGGCAGGGACAATGCCGGATACATTTATAACAATCCTGACAAGCGTTTTCGGTCGTATAAACCGGTGACGGGGCGGACATAATGAATGTTAGTGTTTGGGAGGTAATACCTTTTTTAGAATATCAAGCATCACGCCGGAATCGACCTGACTATAAAAAACATTGTCAATCATTACATTGGGACCTTCAGAGCAGTGTTCCTGACAAAGAGAACCGGACAACCGGACATCGGCATCATTTTGATAGCCGTGGTCGCAAAGATATTGTTCGGTCAATTCGACAATGCGGTTATTGCCTTTGGCAAAACAAGAACTGCCTAAACAGACAACAATCTGAGGTTTCGGTTCTGTCATTTTCGGTTTTTTATGCGATAGTTCTCCTGATAAGGACTGCCAAATAAATACAGTAAAAAACGGCTGCCGGTTTGGCGGAACAATAGAGTTGTTCTCTAAACCGTTTTTTTGTTTTTTAATCGCGAAGGAACGAAGACCGCTTTTTATTAGTTGCTGGTGTCTAGTGACCAGTGGCGAGTTTTCACTTCCGAATTTTCCCCGCATTTACTCGTCACTAATCACTCGTCACTCATCACTTTCTTCGCGGCTTCGCTATTTATCATTTTCTCTTTTCAATTTGAAATAGAGACGACGCGGGCGTTAGGAAACAAGTCTAATTTACAACCGGCACTCAACTCCGTTCATCTGTTGCCGGCGCATAAATAAAATGATGCCGATGTCCGCGCACAATATGCTGTTTGTTGCTATGTTTTCCGCAGTTCCGGTGCAGCGATGCTGACAAGAAAGGTTTCCAGAATTTGCCGGGGGTCGCTTCTGCTTCCGCCCTTCAAATCGAGGTCAAGTCTTATCAACATATTCAGCATTTTCCCGCCCCGCTCTCGTCCGAGATTCAGTAATTGTTTCTCTGTCTTGGCAAGGACAAACCCTTTGACACCGGCATTTTCCAAAGCCGACCTGACCGTTATTTTCTTGCCCTGACTTTCCGCATCAAGAATAGACTGCGTTGCCGCCGCCAATTTTCTCAATGCAGAAGCAATTTGTGCATAGACGGCAATAGCATTTTCGCCAGCTAACATTAGAGAGTCTAACAAACGTACTGCCGCTGCCGGCTGCGCTGATAAAGCACAATCCAACATTTCAAATGCCGTCCGGCTGCGCCACGAACCGACCTGTTGTTCAATCTGTTGAACGGTAATGCCGCGCTTCGCGTCTGCCGTCAAAGAAAGTTTGGCAAGTTCCATATCCAGCAAGGCGTGTTCGCTGCCGATGCGTTGAAAAAGTAAATCAGCAGCATCAATTTCACAGTGAATTTGATACCGATGTTCCGACCATCGGCAAATCCATTTCGGCATTTCCTTTTCTGCTGCGCCGGCTGCTTCGACCAGCAAGCCGGTTACGGCAAGTTTCTTATAGAGGTTGGTGTTACTCGGAAATTCGGGTAATTGCAGTACCAAAACCGCACTTTTGGACGGGTTTTCGGCATACTTTTCGAGTTCAGAGCGGAATTTGGAAACGAATTTATCCGCATCATCAATAAGAACGAACTTTCGTCCGCCGCCGAACATTGCCGAAGCAGACAGTTCCAGCAGCACATCCTTGAAAACGGCAATCTGTCCATCGAACCGCATCAACGAAAATTCGGCATCGTCATTAGACAACACTTGGTCCCGCAGGTGCCGGATAACGTTTGATTTGAAAAAAGTATCCTTGCCGAAGACGACACATATCTCTTTCGCCGGATATTTGGCGGTATTCCAGAGGAATTCGTGCGCTTTAACAAGGGGCATACTACAAAACAGATTATAACTGAACAACGTTGACCCGCCGTCCGCCGCGGTCAAATTGTACTTTGCCGTCAGCAAGGGCGAATATTGTATAGTCGCTGCCTAAAGCGACTCCTTTACCGGCGTGAAACTTCGTTCCGACCTGCCGAACGATGATATTCCCCGCACGCACTTCCTGACCGCCGAAAACCTTTACCCCGCGCCGCTGCCCGTTTGAATCCCGTCCGTTGCGGCTGGAGCCTTGTCCCTTTTTATGTGCCATTGTACCCGTTATGGTTGATGAGAAACTACGCGGACATTCTAGCAGAAGAGGAACATTTGTCAAGAGTAGAAATTTTGTCGTAGAGGACGGTATCTTGACAGAAACGGCAGAATCGGGTATTATACCGCAGAGCGTTGGAGAGGTGGCAGAGTGGTCTATTGCGCGGGTTTGCTAAATCCGTGAGCCTGTAAGGGCTCCGCAGGTTCAAATCCTGTCCTCTCCGTTCTCCATCCCGTTCTCCCTTATGCTCCGCTGTTTGCATCGCTTCTCTTGGTTTTATTTTACCGTCTTGACACTTCTGCTTTTATCGCCGGATTTTACCGAACCTCTTCGGCGCGGAATAAAGGCAGAAGGTTATGCACACATTCTTGTCTTCGGGCTTCTCGGCTTGCTCTTTGAAGCGGGACGGAGAAAAAGAACATTTGAATTTTGGGCTGCATTTTTAACACTCTATGCAGTGGGTACAGAAATTTTGCAGGGAGCCTTAAATCCGGTATGTTACCGTGAATGCGATTTGAACGATATGATTCAAGATTTGGCAGGTGTTCAGGCTGGAATGGTCATTGCCCGCCTCTGTGTCCTGACAGCACAATGGAAAACACAACGAAAAACAGATGTCTAGCGAACAAGAACTACAGGAATTTCAGAATACCGAACCGGCAAACGACCAGTTGACGGAGAACAGTGCGCCGTTCGCTATCAGCGTTTCCGAACGGGTCAAGCGGCTGCCGCCGTATCTTTTTGCGCAGTTAAATAAACTCAAATATGAAAAACGCCGCACCGGTGCCGATGTTATCGACCTCGGTATGGGAAGTCCCAGCGACCCGCCGCAGAAAATTGTTACCGATAAACTCTGCGAAGCCGTACAAAATCCCAAACTGCACGCATACAGTCACGCCAGAGGTTTGCCCCAACTGCGAAAAGAAGTTGCCGCCCGATACCTCAAGTATTACGGTGTCCGCCTTGACCCCGAAACCGAAACAATCGTTTGCATCGGCTCAAAAGAAGGACTGTCGCACCTTTGTCTGGCACTGTTAGGCGCAGGCGATACTGCCGTCGTGCCGTCGCCGTATTTTCCGGCACATCTGCACGCCGTAATGCTTGCATCCGCCAATGCGCTGACACTGGATGTCCGCAACCCGGAAAAACTGTTAGCGAACATTGCGAACACGTGCGACCATCTTTGTCCGACACCGAAAGCCGTTATCGTCAATTATCCGCATAATCCGACAACAGCGGTTGTCGAACAGGGTTTTTACGATGACCTCGTAAAATTAGCAAAACGCTATGGTTTTATGGTTATCAGCGATATGGCGTACGGCGATTTATGTTACGACGGTTATCGTGCGCCGAGTTTTTTGTCATCGCCGGGTGCGGTTGAAGTCGGCGTTGAAACGACAACGATGAGCAAAGGCTACAATATGGCGGGCTGGCGTATCGGTTTTTGCTGCGGCAATCCCGACATTATCCGGGCTTTGGCAACGGTGAAAACGTATTACGATTACGGCGTGTTTTCTCCGTTGCAGATAGCGGCAATAACGGCAATCCGGCACACGGACAGGGCGGTAGAGGGACAGGCGAAGGTGTATCAAAAACGCCGGGACGTTCTTTGCAGCGGCTTGCAGCGGCTCGGCTGGAATGTTGTCAAACCGAAAGCGTCAATGTTTGTGTGGCAGCAGATACCGCCGGAATGGCAGAAGAAAATGTCAACATTCGATTTTGCGATGAAGTTGTTAGGCGAAGCGGATGTCGTTGTCAGTCCGGGCAGTGCATTCGGCGAAGCCGGCGAAGGTTATATGCGTCTTGCATTAGTCGAAAAAGAAGACCGCCTCCGCCAAGCCGTACGGCAAATCGCAAGAGCGTTGAGACAGTAAGTAATCTTTGCCTATAAACATTTTACGAAGATGCAGGAAACAACTTTTTCCATTGGTAATTATTCCCCGTCCATACAGGAGTTATGCAGGTATGAGACTGCGTGGAATTTTTCAAGCGATGAAGTTTCACCGGAGGAATTTGAATCGCTGCATAAATTGCAGAACACCAATTTTGCCGAAAAATTTTCGATAACCGAAGACGATTTACCAGCACTGCTGGAAATAGCAGAGTTTGTCGGTAGAGAATCCGCTTTTTTCCCCCGCGGCTGCGAATTTGCCCCGTTTATGGTTTGGGAAACGCTCAAATACTTTCCGGCAGAACAAACACTGCCGGCAATGATTGAAATTCTCAATCACATTAGGTGGGACGATGAATATGCCGCACACAACGGTATTGTCTTTTACCGCATTTTTGCAGCAGCAGCCGCCCAAAATCCTCCTTACGCCGTACCGCTGTTGATGACCGCCGTACAGGAATCACAGCGGCACGATATGACCCGATTGACCTTGTTAAAGGCATTAAACACCGTTACGGCATCATTCGCAGAATACGCACCGCAACGACAGGCAATACTTTTTAACGAATTAAAAGAATTACGCATCGGTTACGGTAATTGGTACGCCGGTATCGTTTCCGCTGCACTGACTTCCGCCGGAACAGATTTGCCGCCGGAGTTTATCGGCACCATCAAACGTGCCTGTTTGGAAGGTTACGTTAACCTCGTCAGAATCGAAGCCGCTGCAAAATATAAACTAAGAGAAATTACCGGTCTCGATTTTGAAGTGAACGCAGACCTGCTGCCCCTGTACAAAGAATTTGTTGCCGCCGATTGGGTAATGCGTGCTTTCAGGGTATTTCAACCGCCCCTTCCTAAACAGGTAATCAATCAAACGAGAAAGCACTGGGACAGAATGATTCCGGTGTTTATTGAATCGATGCGCAACGCAACGGCTTGCGGACGCTTCGATGTGCCGGACTACTGCTCATCCGCTTTGCTTGCGGCGTATTTCTTTGCTGAATTCAAAACAAAAGAGGCTCTGCCTGTTATTTTGGATTCCTTGTCGCTGACCAATGAGCAACTTTATGATTATCTTTACGGCGATGCTCTCGGCGAAGAGTTGCCCTGTCTCGTGTATCATATCATCGGCAATGATTTCAATTTTTACCAGCAGACACTCTGCGATATGTCAACGCCCGTCGGAGTTCTGGATTGCTTGCGGGAATCGCTAAAGTATCTTGTTGCCGACCGGTCGGTTTCGGAGGAGGATTACGTTACATTGCTTCACAAGTGCTTAACAGCAGCGTTGCAGGTACCGCAGAAAGAGGCTTCCCTTTTTGTGTCGTGTCTTGTCTGTGATGCTTGCGATACGGCAAAGCCGGAGTTCATCCCGCTGGTACGGGAAGCGTTCAGTAAAAAATTCGTTGTCGATCGTTTTATCGACCCGGAAGAGGCAGAAGATATTCTGAACGGCAAGACGCGGAAACAGCGTCCGTTTCGTCAAACACTGCCTAACCCGAAGGAATTTACGGATGCCGCCGCCGCATTATCACAATGGGAGTGTTATCAGCACAAAACCGTCAGGAAGTTGCCGCCGCAGCATTCAGCACCGGAAAAGCCGATACCGATGCCTTGGGACAATAATGACGATAATGATGACGATGACGGCTTGCCGCTTCCGTCTTCGTCTTATCAAAATGCCGGACGCAACGAACCGTGTCCCTGCGGCAGCGGCAAGAAATATAAAGTCTGTTGTATGAAAAAACGATGACCGCTTCCTCCCGCCCCGGCGATCGGGGAATAACCTGTCTCGCTAACAATGAGCGTGTGCCGAAAGACGATTTACGCATCGAAGTCTGCGGCAGTATCGACGAACTTTCGGCGGTACTCGGTCTTGTGCGTGCCGAAAACATACCGGCAGTGTTGAACGGCATTATTTTCCGGATCCAGAACGAACTTATCGCTGCCGGTACCGAAGTTGCCGAATATAATACGGCAGATAAAATCTCTGCCGGACACGTCAAGCAATTAGAAACGGAAATCGAACAACTCAAAAAACCGTTGGGGGAAAAACCGTTTCGTTTTTCCATACCGGGCAGTACCAAAATTTCGGCACTTCTGCATTTTGCGCGGACGGTTTGCCGGCGCACCGAACGGCGGTTGACGGCATTTTACCGCATCGGCGGAGAAAAAACAGCGGAAAATTCCGAACTGTTGCCGTATTTCAACCGGTTAAGCGGAATTTTATTTTTTCTCGCTGTTGACAGCGGGTAAAATAAAATTGATAATAACGATCAGGGAAGGTTTTCTAACGTTTATTTTTTATTTCCGACAATGCCGCAATACCGTTTCGAAGCAATCGACCAGAAAGGGCAGGAAATTAAGGATGTCATCGAGGCTGCCACCGAAGAAGATGCCCAGGCAACGATTCGTTTGATGGGTTACCACGTGACCAAAATTGCCATCCACAAGGAGCGGAAATCCGGCTCGGCAAAAAAAGGAGCGCAAGGCAAAACGTTTGCCATCGGCGGTGTCAACTCAAAAAGTCTCACAACGTTCACCCGGCAACTCTCCATTCTGCAAGATGCCGGTCTGCCGATTTTGCGGAGTTTGAATATCCTCAAAGACCAGGCGAAACCCGGCGCATTGCGGAATACGCTTATTGATACCGTCTATGAAATCGAAGGCGGTTCAAGTTTGTCTGAGGCGATGGCAAAGAATCCCCGCACCTTTGACCGGCTTTATATCAATATGATTAAAGCCGGTGAGGCGGGCGGTGCGCTGGAAACCATTTTGCAGCGTCTCGCTGACTTCCTCGAAGCGGCGCAAAAACTGAAAACACGTATCAAGTCCGCAATGGTGTATCCGATAAGCGTCGTTATCTTCGCTGTCGGTATTCTCGTGTTCATTCTGATTGCCATCGTTCCGGCATTTGAAAAGATTTTTATCGACTTTGAAACCGCCTTGCCGGTAATGACGCAGATATTGATTACAGCATCGAATATCGTGATGACGTACTGGTATCTTTTGCCGCTGGTGCCGTTTTCGATATGGCTGCTGCTCAAATTGGCAACGTCTTTTGAACAGGGACGTTACGGCTGGCACTTGTTTCTCCTGAAGAGTCCGATATTCGGTTCTCTGGTGGAAAAAACAACAGTGGCACGTTCAACGAGAACGCTCGGTACGCTGGTCACGTCCGGTGTTCCGATTTTGGAGTCGCTGCAAATCACGAAAGATGCGAGTAATAATGCCGTATTTGAACAAATATATCAAAAGATTCTTGAAGCGATTCGCGACGGCGATACGATAGCGAATCCGATGAAAACATACTCGATACCGCCGTTTCATTTCGGGGCGTTGCTCTATTTCGCCTTTTTCGGTGTCGGTGTCGGTATGCTGTATTATCTGCTGAAACTGCGTGTCAAGATTCTCGATGATATGGTCGTCAATATGGTCGATGTCGGCGAAGAGACGGGCGAGTTGGATACGATGCTTTACAAGGTGGCGGATACTTACGACCAGGAGGTTGAGGCGGCAACGGAAGCGTTGTTGAGTATGATTGAACCGCTGTTGATTATGTTTCTCGGCGGTATGGTCGGCTTCATCGTCATTTCGCTGTTTATGCCGCTAATTTCGCTGATTACCACGCTCTCTTCGCCGTCGTAGGCGGGAGAGGCATTGAATGAAGAAATGATAATTTGTGCCTTTGAGTCTCCGAAATGGGACGATAGGTGTGGTGTGCCGGTAGATTAAAACGCAAGCGGTCAAATACTTCCCGCTTCCCGGTGAATTCCCTTATATCCAATGCTCCATTGCAAGGTGCTGGTATCCCTTTTCCGTTAAAACCCGTCCTTTTGGAGTGCGTACCAGCAGTTCGCTGCGGAGCATAAACGGTTCGACTTCGTCTGTTAACGTATCCGCCGCGACATTCATCGTATGAGCAACCGACTCAACTCCGACCGGACCGCCGCCGAAAACACGCTGTATTGTCTCTAAAAACCGGCGGTCTTGCGAATCGAGTCCGAGCCGGTCAATCGCCTGCATCGCTAACGCCGCCTTCGCCGTTGAGAGCAAAATCACTCCGTCCGCTTTTGCATCCGCAAAGTCCCGAACCCAACGCAGCCGGTTGTTTGCCAATCGCGGTGTCCCGCGGCTGCGGAACGCCATTTCCTCCGCCGCCGAATCTTCAATTTGGATATTCAGTTTTGCTGCATTCCGCCGGACAATCGCTGCCAATTCCTCAACAGTATAAAAGTCCAGATGTTCACGCATTTGAAACCGGTCGCGAAGCGGTGCCGAAATCAAACCGGTGCGGGTCGTTGCTCCGATAAGAGTGAATGGTTTCAGTTGGATATTCAGCGTTCGGGCATTGACACCTTCGCCGAGTGTTAAGTCAATGCGGAAGTCTTCCATCGCCGGATACAAAAACTCCTCGACAGACTTTTGCATTCGGTGAATTTCGTCAATGAACAGCACGGAGCCTTCTTCGGCATTGGTCAGGTACGGAACAACATCTTTCGGTGATTTTAGGGTTGCTCCGTTGCCGATTTGCACAGCCACACCGAGTTCGCGGGGAATACACATAGCAAACGTCGTTTTGCCGAGACCGGGCGGTCCGTCAAAAAGAATATGTCCGAGCGGTTCTTTGCGTTTTTGGGCGGCTTGAATTGATATTTGCAGACGAGCAAACACCTCACGCTGTCCTATCATTTCGGACATACGCTGCGGACGTAATTTCTGGTCTTCTTCTAACGACAGTACGTTAAAGACCGGTTCGGCAACTTGAACGGTATCGTCGTCAGACGGTTTGATAATGGCTTCTCTCATCGCTTTCCATTATCAACTATCCTCGAGCAATTATCAATTCCCCCCGCTCATCGGCAAAGCAGCCCGCGCGCAAGAGCAGGGGGTATAGGTCTACTCACCGCAGCCCCCCGCTCTTGTTATCCCCCCCCAATAAAAAATTCTCCAAAGATTTCGCTTGACATTTGTTTGTTGATAGGTTACACTATGGCTAACAGCGGGGGTGTTGTACCTCTGCAATAAACCGCCTTTTGAAAAGGAGAATGCTATGTTTACGTTCCTGTTAGCGCAGCAAAGTGCTGCAAAATTGACCTCACGTAAGTGTAAGAGAGAGAGAGAACAATCCCGTAGGATAGGCTTCACTCTCGACGAACTTCTTGTCGTCAATGCCATCATCGGGCTATTCGGGTTAAAAAGCAATCTGTTTCAAAAAGCTTTTCAGCCCTAAATTAAACCGTCTTCGCCATTTACAGACATTCAGTTTAGGATTGTCTTTCTTCTAAACAAGCGGATTTTATCCCGTCCGACTGGCATACAGCAGGGATTTTCGCAGGTAAAGTAACTTCGCCCGCTTTGTCGAAATCATCATCGTTCACCCTAAAGTAATGCTCCTTGCGAACCTTACTCGAATGTCCTATCCACGCCGATTCCAAGTCCGAACCGAATTGCCGAAGTATCTCGTTCGACCGGCTCATCCGCATATTATCAAACGGACGCGCTATCATTCCGAATCCCGCCGTCACCGCTATCTTGCGGAAAAACGGGGCGAGGCTTTGAGAGGGATTTCGGTATTTGCGTATGATGAACCCATCATCACGTTTTTCCCGAAATAACGCTTCCAGTTCTATCCGCAAATCGGGAAACAGCGGTATCACGCGTCCCTCTTTGCCTTCGAATCGTTCGGTCTTCGGACTGACGATACAAACCCGATTATGTTCCCAATCAATGTCCGGCCATCGCAGCGGTATCAGTTCACTCGGACACCGTATCCCGCCGATTCTGGCAAAGGCGATTATCACCCGCCATTCACGGCTTGGACACGCGTCAAGCAACAGCCGGTATTCCTCCATTGTGATAATCCGGTCGTGTTCCCGATTGACCTGCGAACCTTTCGGAATGCCGGCAAGCGGATTCTTATCAAGCCAGCCTTCTTCGACAGCCCAGACGAACATTGACGATGTCTTTTTGAGCGTTCCCGACACCGTTGCCTTCGCATACTTTTGCAGGAGACTCTCTTTGCAAGCGAGTAACCGTTCCTTCGTCAAAACATCAAGCGTTTCGAATTCGGCGAATGTCTCGAAGAAGCGGTGTTGTGCATCTTTGTATGCCGTCCGTGTCGTTTCTTTAACGCCGGTCTTTTGTTTCAGGAACGCCGCCCACATTTCACCGCAGGTGTGTTCTTCCGGCAGGTCAATCAGACCTGACCTTTGCAGTTTTGCCAGTATCGGTTTACTCGCCGACTCCAGCCAGTTCAGCACCGGCTTCTCCGGTATTGTGATACTGTTATCCCGATAAAACAGAAGTGCTTCGACAATCTCCTTCAGGCGTTCGGCTGTTTTACGGCTGAACCGCTTTCCGCCCAAATAAATGGTGCGGCGGCGTTTGTCTTCATACCACTGAATTTCGTAACCGGGAGTGTGTTCACTTTCTCTTATAATGAGGGTTGCCATTGTGTCTTAACTCCTTTCTCCGTGAATCGTTCACGGGGCGTTTCGACAACCCTGCTATTCTTCCGGCTCAAATTATTGCTATTTGAGTTGGAATTTCAAGCAGGGTCTTGACCGGTACGCCGCGTGCGGTAGAATAATGCTTGTGTCTTAACTCTGGTCCGGTTGGTCTTCGTAACCGCCGGGCTTTTCTTTTTCGTTATCAACGAACCTGCGCAGACCGGCGACGGAATAGATAATTCGTCCGCCGACTTGAGCGTGAGCGAGCCTGCCTTGTTTCCGCAGCAGGATTATTGTGTTGATGGACGTGCCGAGCATCTCGGCGGCTTCGGCTGTGTTTACGCCGATACGTTCAAGCATTTCCCGCTTGACGGCGGCGTGCTGCGGCATCCGTATCAGAGCGGGCGGCGGTAATTTGATTTTCATTTTGGTTATTGGTTAAATGACGGCACAAAAATAACAAAACGAAAAATCAACGTGCGGAAATTTCTTTCCGAAACTTTGGAAAGAAATTTCCGTCAACCGAATTCAAACAGTTCCTTCTTCACGTTCCACTCAATAAAGCGGTTGATGCCGTACTCCTGTAAACTGTTTTCCGACTCTTTTACCGTCTTGCGGACAACATCGGGACGGATGTCATCGCCCCAAATCTGGTAAGCAAGATCGTCTAATCCGGCAACGCCTTGATTCCGCTCGAAAAGCAGCAGAACACGAAATACGAGAGGACGAAGTTTCTGCGGCGGGCAGTTACCCTTGCGGATATTCTGCTGAAAGAGATTGAACCAAAGTCCCGGTACGAGTATTGACGGAATTTCAACCGGAATGTCTGCGTTCACCGGTTTGGTATGCACCTCTGGCAAAGGTTCGTCAACCCATCCCAAAACCTTGGTGATGCCGGTTGTCCTGTCCGTGTTCGTACTTTCGATTTTGACGTAAAAAGCCTTTAATTGTTCGGTCATAGCAACCTCCGCAGTGTGATTGCAGGTACATATCTTGCCGTTCTGTGAAGGCAAATAATTATTTTGCTGCTGTGGAGGAAATTTCTTTCCAAAACTTCGGAAAGAAATTTCCGTCAGACTTTTGCTGTTTCCGTTATGTTATGCCGGATACGCTTATTGCCGGAGAAAAAGATGGGCAACGCTGCGAACGGATTTGAGAAAGTACGGGACTACGTGATATTCCGCTGCCGGGAGGCTGCCGGAAATATCGTTTGTTTCACCAATCAGGAAGCCGCCGATGCGGCAGGCATTTCTAAAATGTCCGCTTCCAGACACATCAGGCTGCTCATCGAATTGAAAGTCATCATTCGGGTCAGGCGGTCGGTGTATCACTTTGTACCACTTTGTACCGCTTCGGAACATAAAACTGCCGATTCCGCATTGTTACGAAATGGTACAAACTGTTCTAAACAGGTACAAAGTGATACGAACTGTTCCAAAATGGTACAAACTGATACAAAATCAGCAGAATATAAAGAAGAAGAAAGAGAAGAAGAAAAAGAAAAAACTCTCAAAGAAGTTGTTTATTCTTTTGGGGTAACAATCGGCGGCGGAATTCTGCAACAAGGATTTCCCGTGCGAGCGGATGACATTGACCGGTTTGTCGATTGGGAAAACCCGAATGTTCGACGTGCCGAAGAAGGCATCAAGGCGGTGATGCCGACGAGTTCCGCCGGTTGGAGTCCGATACTCACGAAGCGGCTTGTGTTCGGAGTGCTGTATTGTCTTGACGGCTTTGACAGCGAGACGCTGAAAGGGAAGGCTGCTGATGCCCGCACCCGGTTTCTGCTTTACAGGGATATGGAAAGGGCAAAGGAATTAAACATCCATTTTCTCTGGAAAAAGAATGAGGGCGACAAGTATCAGTATAAAATTGTCGGGACGCACGTCCGCTTTTGGTTTGATAAAGCCGGTATCGAATGGGTTCCTGTACCGGCAAATTCTTACCAGCGGATAAAAGAACGAAGCCAAACAAAACGCGAAAGAATTCGGGATTCGGTAAGATAAAAGTATCCAACAATTCAGAACAACGATGCCGGAAAAATATACAATTTTAATGGATACCGCCAAAGAGGTCAGCGGTGAAACGGTTTATCAAATTCAGGCTCTCATCGACTTCACAAACGGCAGTTTGAGTGTGAGTGCCGAAGACCGCGGCGGCTGGATAAGCAAGAATTCCAACCTGAATCAAGGCGGGAATTGCTGGGTTGCGGATTCGGCAGTCGTGATGCAGGATGCCAACGTCTCCGGCAATGCGGTTGTCAAAGGGAACGCTGTTGTTAAAGGGAACGCTTCGGTTTACGGCAATGCCGTCGTTGATGAGGATGCTGTTATTGAGGGGGATGCGAGAATCAGCGGCGATGCTTTTGTTCACGGTCAGGCATCGGTGAAGGACAGTGCGAGAGTGTACGGCGACGCTTCTGCGTATGACGATGCGGTGATAAGCGAATCGGCAAGAGTTTGCGGTTCGGCGAATGTGTACGAGCAGAGCAATTGTTCGGGAAAGGCTAATGTGTTTGGAGCAGCAAGTGTTTGCGGTAATGCCGGAGTCGATGGTCAAGTAAGAATAACGGGAAGTGCTGTTATAAAAGACGACGCTGTTGTTACGGACAACGCTTATGTTTCCGGCTGCGTGAAAGTCGGCGGAACAACGCAACTGATAGAGAACGCCGTGGTGTACGGCAATGCCGTGTTTGACGAAGATAAAGTCATAACCGGCACCGAGGTTGTCTCAAATTGCCCGGAGAAAACAAGCAGGAACTGTCCGACTGACGAGGAATAAAAGGTTCGCTGTGCTTTTGTCCGGCTGCCGCCCCTATTGCATTGCGTTCTGTTTCGGATAAAATCTTTGCCGTTCGAGGATTTTTAATGAACTATGCGGTATTGTATCTGGAACAATAAAGGCGGTGTCGGCAAGACGTTTTTGACTTATTGCCTTTCCATTGAGTATGCGGTGAATAATCCCGATAAAGCCGTAGTCGCTGTAGATATGTGTCCGCAGGCGAATGTTTCTGAAATGCTCCTCGGCGGAAACGGAAAAGGCGAGGATAATTTATCACTCTGCTATGACAACGGACGGACTATCGCCAGTTATATCAAAAGCCGCTATGACCGCAGCCGATTCGGAAAGATAGGTAGTGAAATTAGTTATTTCGTTAGAGTGAGTGACTATAACGAAAATATGCCCAAAAATCTTTATCTATTGCCGGGCGATGTTGATTTGGATATTTGTTCGTCAATTATTGATTACCTGGCTTCCGCACCGGAACGTAACGCTTGGGAGAAGAGCCGGAGTTTTTTGTCCGATTTGATAACCGTGTTTGAGCAAGATCGCAAGGACTCACCGGTATTTTTCATTGACTCTAATCCGAGTTTTGCGAACTATACGCAGTTGGGCTTGATTGCGTCGGACAGGCTTATCGTCCCCTGTACAGCGGATTCTGCATCTATTCGCGGAATATACAATATACTGCGGTTAGTTTTTGGCGTAAAAGTCGGAGACAGCGTGCTGGAAGACAATGTATTCGATACGTTTTATACAAAAATCCAAGACATCGGCGGAATATCTCCGAAAATTCATTCGTTTATATTGAATAAGGCGAGAACAATTAATAGGGATGCTTCTGCTGCTTACCGGTCGCATGTTGCGGAAATTGATAAAATCATCGAGGAGTTGTCGGCTAACTATGCTGATAAGTTTACTACGTTAGATAAGCAGAAACGGATACATCATATGAAGGACTGTAATACGTTGTCTCCCGTATTGAATTACACGGGACTCGCTCCGTCTTCTTTACGGAATAAGAAATACGAAATTTATGGAAAAAGGACTCAAGCCAACGAGAGTCAAATACAGTCATTTATTGCCGACTTGCATAAAATTGTTGCGGAAATAGGGTGATGCGTCATCTCTTTATGATGTCATCAACATTGGACTGAACTGGCGGTCATCTCAACCGGCTCGGTTTTCTGATTTTTTGCCTGTCCTAATCGTACGGCGGATAATTCACGCTGTATAATAAAAGAATGCCGATTGCTGTTTTAACTCAACTTGCCGAAGTCAAGCGTCCGCTGTCGCCGGGAGCGTCAAGGGTTGTGTTTCAAGCCAGAGATGAAGATGGACAGCCCGCAGCAGTGTTTTTGTGCAGTATCGAACCGCCGAATGCTTTTGAACAGGTGATGCGGGAGAGTTTCGTTACAGTTTGTTCGGTCGAAGATATGGTTGAGTATCCTGTCGGGGTGTCGTCTGTTGAGGAAATCGACCCGTCAGAATTTGCGGCAGACACGTTTCTCTACGCTGCTCAGGAAAACCGTGTTTACGTCAGGTCTGTGAATGATTTGGAAGAACCGGCTTGGATACCTTACAAACCGCAGGGAAAACAGCCGAACGTGCATACGCATAAGTTACCGTTTTTCAGACGCAGTACGATTGATATTATCCTGCCGAACAGGGATTTTGTGAAGCAGTCGATTGAGTGGATCAAAACAGCGGTTAGACGGTTAGAAAAAGACCAGGCAGATTTAGAAGAGTTGAAAAATCTTTAGACTTTTACACGGCGTGTAAAATAAATCCCATTTAACTTTCTGCTAAAATACGGTTATGGGCTGCTGCGGTCGGTCGTCTATAAAGGGTAATACGGTGCGAACGGTCAGGACGAGTACCGCCGGACAGTCTTTCGGACGCAGTTCTGCTGTTTGGGGTAATACGTCTGCCTTATCTGATATTCCTCCGGTAACGGTTACGGATGATCTTTTGTACCGCTGGTCGCGGATTATGCGGATTGCTAAACTGCTGCCGGTCTTTAACGAAGTGCGGGCTTTGGAGCAAAAATTACGAGCCGTCTCCTGCCGAAGTTGTAAATCCGTCAATACAGCCGTTGATAAGACTTCTCTGGGACGCGCACGCCTTGCACTCGGAACTTGTGCAGAAGAAACGGCAAAACTTGTAAAAGAAGCCGCCAATATATTAAAATACCGTGTAACGTATCGGGTGCTGTCGGAGCAGCCGACTGAAATAATCCGTTAACAGCGACAGATAGATGGCAGAAAAATCAGACGGTGGATTTATTTCCACAAATGTTAAAGAATATCCCTGTATTGCAAAATACCGGGTCATTGAAGAGGCTTACGACAGCGAACGATGCGCTGTTCAGTTCATTATTGAAGCGAAATCTTCGAGTGATGCTTACAATTTCGCTTTGCTGCCGGGTGTGACCGAACAGGGAATCAAACTGGCAAAGAAAGCGGGATTAGAGCGTCCCGGTCTTGCTGACCGCGGTATTCCGATTGCGTGCGACCAGAACGGCAACACTGACGGAAATATTCCGCAGCCGAAAGAAGGCGAGCATTGGTTTTGTTCGATTACGTACGGTTATCTGGGCGGTGATTAATGCCTGCGGTTGAAACAGCCTTGATTCAGGATGCCGGCACATTTGCTTCGACTCTGCTTCTGCTCGCAGTAGACAGATTCGGCGTTGATGTTCTTTCGGGCGAAAACGGTCCGCTGACTGCTGAAACGCTGATTATCGGGTTCAAGGAGCATTTCGGCGTTGACCTTCCACAGGATAATCTCGGCAAATTGATGGCGGCTGTCGGAGTCATTGCAACAAACAACCTGCTGCGGGGACTGCCGTCATTTCTGGCAACAGTACACGGGCTTCTCGGCGACGGTACGGACTGGAGTTATGCCGAACCGATTGATACCGAAGATTTGGCGTGGGCTGTCACGGAGGCTCTTTTGCTGTGTCCGCCGGAAGAAGAGGATGTTTTTGACCGTCAAATTGTTGCTTATTGCCGTACGATATTAAAGAAGGACGGCTTGATGTCGCCTCCGGCAGTGCTGTCATTCGCCAAAGAAGCGGACATCTACGGAGATATCGGTTTGTTCGGCGAGGATATTTTGATGGAGCAGAGTAACCGGACAAACGATGTGAATGAATACATCGAAGAACAGGTACAGAAACTGCTCAATCAGATCGCTTCAATACCGTCTCTTCAGGTACAGGCATCACAGTTGAGTGAATCCATTAAACAGGAATTAGCGGCAGTGTCATCGCACGATAAGTGGACTTAACGGCGTATATTCGGTCCGTAAAGTTTTTCCAGCCGCATTGCGTTTTTATTCATAACTTCGCTGTCAAGTATAAGCGTATGCGTCTTTGCGTCATAACCCTTTAAGAGTTCGCTTTGCAGCAGACTCGAATGGATATATTCAAAGTCAAACATTCCGATGTGCTTTCGAAAACATTCGCCGAGATTGTTTACTGATATACGGCATTCGCCGTTGACTTGCTCGAACGGCAGTATTTCCGACTGCTTGAGTAAATTGACGTAATCACAGAAATACGGGGAAGAGTCATAATACCCGTCACGAATGACATTTTTTGTTACGGGCAGTCCCATATCTTCTTCAAAAAACCGTACTGCTTCTGCAAGCGTGTCTGTGTTCCAGTCTTCTGACGACAATTTCGGTTCGAGGACATACCGGCTGAAATGTTTTAGGCAGTGAGCGAAGCAGGTAAGAAAGATGTCCGGCAGTTTACCGTCAAACCATTGATATGAACGCAGACACGGCAGAATAATAAGGTTTGCTTTTCCGTAGGACATCCTCGCCAGTGAGGAAATAAGCGATGTGTAGACGAACGCTCTGTTCTGCAGTCCGATTGTATCGGCCCACAGCGTTGACTTTTTCCCTTTTGTCTTTACTGCTGTTCCGATTCGGGTAAGAAAAGGACATTTATGCAGCGATATGTATTTTTGGATATTTTCCTCCTCGTTAGCAGCGAAGAACGGAATTTTCAGCATATTGAATAACTGCTGTAAAAGGGCAAAGTCTCCGCCGGTTACGGCGGTTTGCGGGCATATCATTCTATAAGCACTTGCAAATAACGGCGGTATTAAGGACGACATCAAGGCGAGTATC
>JAITOZ010000078.1 GCA_031289675.1 Planctomycetaceae bacterium | reverse complement strand
AATTGACGAGTTAGTGTATCAACTTTACGCTTTGACGGCGGAGGAAATTGCGTTAATCGAAGGAAAGGCAAACGGTTAATCAGAGCCGCTTGCGGGAGCAAGCGGTCATTGCGCAACCTTCCGGTTGCGGCTCTGACTGCGGCTTGACAAGAACAATGCGGATGCGTAAAATCGGGGGAATTGCAGCGTTTAACCGGTTGCGGAACAAGTCATTATCATTTGTCAATTACACCGCTTTGTCAATTACACCGCAAACTTTTTCGCTTGTTTCACTTGGTTGTCCGAAAAACCTCGTTGACAGCGAACAAATCGTCTTCGCTTTGAAACAAGGCGGTTTAACATTTCGTACTGAAATTGACGGCTGCGAAACGGTTGTCCTGAACACCTGCGGTTTTCTCCGGTCTGCGCGAGACGAAGCGCGGGACTATATCCGTGCGTTAATCGACTTGAAACGGCAAAACCGGATTAAACGGATTTCGGTACGCGGCTGTATGACGAAACACGAAGGTATTGAAAAGTTGCGCAGCGAATTTCCCGATGTCGATGAATGGTACAGCACAGCGAATGAACAAGCGGATAATGAAACGCTGAATACCCTGCCGCAGCGGGAACTCCTTACGGTAACACACGTTGCGTATCTGCGGATTGCGGACGGCTGCAACCGGCGGTGTACGTTTTGTGCCATACCGAACATTCGGGGCAATTTCCGAAGCGTGCCGCTTGAACCGCTCCTTGATGAAGCCAAACGGCTGGCAGATGCCGGCGTGAAGGAACTCGTTGTCATTGCGCAAGAGACGACTTTTTGGGGCAGCGATATTTACGGTAAACCCCGATTGACGGAATTGCTGCGGAAACTCGCTGCGGCAGACGGTATCCGCTGGATTCGCTTAATGTATTCGTATCCGCAATACTTTGACGATGATTTAATTGCACTCTTTGCCGAAGGCGGAAAATTGCTGCCGTACATTGATATACCGCTGCAACACTGCAACGATGAAATTTTGCAGCGAATGAACCGGCGGGTTACAAAGGCGGAAACGGAAACGCTTTTGGAAACGCTGCGGAACCGGATACCGAATTTGGTATTGCGGACTTCACTGATAACCGGCTTTCCGGGGGAGACGGATGCAATGTTTTCGGAGTTGCAGCAATTTGTTGACCGCTGGCAGTTTGAGCGTGCCGGAGTGTTTGCGTTTTCACCGGAGCGCGGCACAGCGGCGGCGGGTTTTGCCGGCAGAGTACCGCCGCGTGTTATTGAGCGGCGTTATGAGGCATTGTATAAGACTTGTGAAAAATATTCGTTATCTTGGGCGAGACGGCAGAAGGGGAACGTTCTTGATGTACAGATTGACGGCAACTACATAGACGATGCGGGACGGCAGGAGCCGAACTTGTATGTTGCCCGAACGTATGCGGATGCGCCGGACATTGACCCGGTTGTTTTTGTAACATTTTCTTCTCCGCCTGTTTTGCCGCTGTCAAATCTTATGCAGTGCGAAATAGTCGAAGCGGAAGCCTGCGACCTCATCGGCGTTTGCGGTTGAGGGCGAAATGGTCTTGAATCGTTCCGCAAGAACGGTAAAATAACGCCGACGCTTATCAACCGAGCCGAATGAAACGTACAACGAGTAAACTGCGCAGTGCCGAATGGGATATGACCTCAATGATTGATGTCGTGTTCCTGCTGATTGCGTTTTTTACGTTGGTTATCAATTTTACGGCAGCCGACCAAAACGAGCGTATCAAGCTGCCGGTCAGCGAAACGGCACAGCCGCCTGAACAGCCGCCGACCGAACCGCTGACGTTAAATCTGCTGCCGGGCGGAAACATTATTTATAACGGCAATGAATACACATTGGAAACGCTTCGGGAACCGGTCGAATTTCAACTGCGAGTCTTGAAATATATGAAGGTGCTGCCGGAGCAAATCACGGTTATCATCCGGGCGGATGCCGTCAGCAAATCAATCAGATTGCCTTGATTGTCCCGCCGCCGAAATGACGGCAGAAACACGGTTAGGGGTTAATCAATTTCCACTTCGTTGCCGTTTTCGTCCGCAACGATATCCGCCTGCCGGCTTCAGGCGGGAGCAATGCGGTAACCGGATCCGCTATCGCAAGACGGCGCAAAAATTATATTTCGCTATCTTGTTGCGATAGCGGCTCTGATGAGCGTCTTGACAAAAAGAATAAAACTGCGTAGAATTCAGGGGAGTGCGCTGTTCGTTCGGAATGTTTCCGTAACAACAGCCGCCCTCTATATTCAATTTCAATGGCAGACTGGTTTTATCTTATCAACGGTCAACAACAGGCTCCCGTTTCCGAAGAAACGATTCGTGCGCTCATTCAAAACCGGACATTGGGGGCAACGGACGCTCTCTGGCAGAAAGGTATGCCCGATTGGATTAACATCGGCAATTCAGAGTTTTCCGCTCTCCTGCCGGTGCAGATACCGACCGTCCGCCGCTATGTTCTGCAAGTACCGTAATCCCTTCGCTTTTACGGTACTTGCTTCGGCTTTCATCGGCGTTATGATTCTCGTTAACGGTATCGCTATTTTCGGCTATCTGGAGCAGCGTGCTGTTCTGACGAACATTCAAAACGATGCTTATGAAACCGAAGCAGCCCGGCAGGCAGCGGAAAACGGAACGGCTCTGCGGATAGGAATAATCGAATTTTTCCGATACGCCGCCGGATTCTTTGCGCAGATTACCTTGTACTTTTGGACGTACCGCATCGTGAAAAATGCTCACGCAATGAGTGCCGTGCCGCTTCGCTTTGGACCCGGCTGGGCAGTCGCCTATTGGTTCATTCCGATTTTGAATTTTTTCCGTCCGTATCAGGCGCTTGCCGATGCGTTTCGTGTTACGGAAAAGCCGGAAAACTGGAAATGGGCGAAGTTTCCGGCAATCGTCGGCTGATGGTGGGGACTTTCGTTCGGAACGGCGGTGCCGCTGATGTTTTTAGTGCTTTCTTTTGCGGGTCAGGAACAACAGCAAATGCTGACAACGGGACAAGTAACCGTCGGCGTTTTGTTGTCAAAGAATTTTTTTATGTCGGCAACTTCTTTTACAACAATTTTTATTATCTTTTTCCTATTTTTTGTCGTATTGTCATTGTATCGGAAAGAGCGGAATACCTATTTCCGGCTTCTGTCGTCTCCGATTAAGCCGGCAGACATTCCGCCTGACCCCGAAGGATTTGAAAAGGACAATTATTTTGTTCCGTCATCGGCATCATCGGGCTGGGCGATTGCAGCGGGATATGCCGGTCCGTTGGCAATTTGTCCGTTCTTTGCTCCGATTGCATTGATTCTCGGTATCATTGCGATTCGGCACGTTAAAAAGCATCAACTTGCTGGCCGCGGCAGAGCAATTTTCGGTATCGTGATGGGAGGGATTTTTACACTGATTCTTCTGACATTCGTACTGCTGGCAGGAATAATGCTTGTTCGGGGTTAATGCCGGATAGGCAACTTTACACGAACCGCTTAAACGCTGTGACTTCCCGATCTGTGACTTTCCGATTCGACCTTCCCGATGATGCGGCGCAACTCTGATGACCGCATCAATTAAATACCGGCGGCATCTTAAAGCAAAATCACCGTTCCGTTTCCTGCTGCCGGAAAACGCAGCGGCTGTCCGCTCAACGCCGCCTCAATGTAATACTCAACCGCCTTACGTTTTTCATTCAACACCGGCAACTGTACCTCGTAATTGCTGCCGTTCAAATGCGTTAACGCAATCTGCTCAAACGGCATTTTTGCGTTCCCCAAGTCCTTCCAGTACAACACTGCCTTCACCGGCAACTGCCCTGCCGTGTGAATCTTTACCGGCAGCATTATCTTTTCGTCCGCATACGCCGTTGTCCGCAGCGTCGGAACAAAAATACGCGCCCTGCCGGCGTACTCCCTGATATTCGGTACAGTAACGGCTGTTCCCGTCAGCGTCTCAAACCGCCGTTTCGGCTCGTCAAACGCTAACTTGCGCCAAACCGAACTCTGCTCCATAAAAACGATTTCCATCAAACCGCCGTTCGTCGTAACTGTCTCCTGCAAGTATTGGGACATCGCCGCATAAGACCGCTGCAAGTCCCCGAAAGCCGCTACGAGTTCTTTCTCCGCCAGTTGCTTTTTCATCGCCGCATCTTTTTCCGCTTCAACCGCCTTTGCCGATTCATTGAATACGTGTAACTGACAGCGGAATTGTGCTTGCTGCCGGTAAAACAGCAGGAAGTTTTTCCAAAACCAGAACCGCTCCTTACAGCCCGGCGTTTCCATTTTCGATTCAAGTTTAACAAACTCGTCAACGAACGCATACTGCCCGGACACATCAGCCCAATGCCGGTTGTCCGCCGCCAGTTTCCCGCAGGGACAGTCGTTGGCAATAGAAACAGGCAGTTTGCCGTCAACCGCTGCGAACACGGCGGCGGCTTCTTCGGCAGCATTTTCGCC
The DNA here is from genome assembly GCA_031289675.1 of Planctomycetaceae bacterium. GTDB lineage: Bacteria > Planctomycetota > Planctomycetia > Pirellulales > Thermoguttaceae > WRKP01. Next base: position 2,228 of record JAITOZ010000078.1, on the reverse strand, counting down.
GAACATATTTTGACACCAATCTTTCCAAAAGTCCTTCTTTGCGTCAACGCTGTCCCAGCCCGCTTGGGCTAATGCGGCAAAGTTCGGACTCAACTCTTCGGTACGCCAGTGCAAGCCCATCAAGCCGTTACAGCCGTAAGATTTCGCATCGGCAGCGTCTTTGAATGTCCGTCCAACGAAAATCTGCGGATTATTCAAGCCGTGATAAGTATCACTTTCGAGCCACGGAATCGCCCATTTTTTCGCACGGGTAATTTGTTTGTACGCCGCATCGACCGGAGTATGTCCCACATTGCGGCTTATCGAACTAATCGAAATATCTGCCGGCAACTTTTTGTCGAGCAATGCTCTGTCTTCCGCGGGACCGACCACCCAGCCCGCCGTTGCTAATTCAAAGGGACTGCCGGCTTCCTTTAACGCTTCGGCGGCAATCAGAATGTCGTCTATCACTTTGGCAGTTTCTTCCGGTTTATTGCTGTGCCAAGTCCAATTTTCGTTCGTCCAAATCCAATAGTAATCCAGCGGATGTGCCGCCTGAATCCGTTTGAATATCGCCTTATAAACGGTCTTTACGTCTTTTTCGTTCACGGACTTCGGAATCGTCAGCGGAGCCTCCGTGCCGATGCACGTTTTCACGCCGAGTTGCTTGGCAAACGTGAACGCTTTGGCGAATTGCTGCCCCGTCCGGTTGAACAGTTCATTACATTCTTCCGGCGTTTGCGGACCGGCAGGGCAGTCCCGCATCACGTCAGGCTGCCGCGATTGCGGCGGAAACAATTTGTCTCCGCCGAAAAGATAGTCCGCCGGTGCTTTGGGTGCGATTCCGCCCCAATGTCCTTTAATGCCGGTCGAAAAATAATGCGACGGATAACTGAACCTGACCGTACCGTCAGGGTTAATGTTCTTTTCCTCGCCGAGCCAAACGGTCGGTTCGGCATACGGCAGGGCTTCGGGATAGCAATGTATGCCGATAAAGTTCATCCGCATTTTGGCGAGTTGCCCGATGTGAACGATGTAATCGTCCGCACTCCATTGGTCGAAGCCTTGCGGATGCGAACCCCAAGGATTTACGCCCCGCAGTGCAAAGAGCGGTTTGTGTTTTTCCTTGCCATCTTTATTGAGAGTCGGCAGCGTGAACGGAACCGGTGTGTCGGGAATCACGTCGCCGTGCATATAAAAACGGATACCGTAGTGTTCCAACAGACGATAGACACCATAGAGCATTGCCGTTGTATTGCCAGCCTTGACGGTCAATGTGCTGCCTTGTTTTTCGAGTTCATATTCATCGCCGGTCAGGTCTTTCGAGTCGGCGATGAGTTGAATTGCTGCTTCTGCCGGTTCGGTGAACGCTGCCAGTGTTCCTGTCCGCAGATAGATAAACCGCTGCAATTCGCGGGCGGCGAAATCAGTTTGCGGTGCTGCATTGATACGCAGCGTTTCTGCCGCCTGAATTGTTGTAACAACAACGTGAATAAAAACTAATACCGTGATGATTCGCATTTTCATTAGACCGGTCCATAACCCGTAATTTCAACTCCCTGTTGAGTGTAGCACAGACGGGTTTTGTCCGAAAGAGGTGCCGCGAACGCACTAATAAATTACGATTATACTATTGTTTATTAAAAAGTTAGTTTTATTGATTGTACAGGTGAAAGTGTTCGGCGGGGAGCGTGCGATACAGTAAACGCCGGTTAGACGGGTTTTAACACGGAACACACCGAAAAACGGAAAATTTATTTCTAATATCTTTCAAGTCAGCATATCTTCCAAACCGATAATCCCCTCGCTGTTTCTCTAGTATTCAACATAAAAACAAATGGCTTGCAAAATGGACAGTGTAAAAATGGACAATGTTAAACTAGGTACGGGGGGGGGCTAGGTTATTCATTTCTTGCAATGTCGGTACTCTTGCTTTTGTTCACTTTCTTTCCGGCAAAATTCGTGAAAGCGGCAACTCTTATTACACTTACCGGCGACTCCACCCAAACCACTTCGTTCAGCGGTGAATTGAGCGGTTTAGTCCATAACCTTGCTGATGACACCATTATCGACCTCGACGGTTACGATCTCATTTTTCAGACTTTCAGTGCTGGTGACGGCGGTGTATTTTACATCGATGGCAAGAACCTCACCATTGACGGAGGAAATGCTATCTTCAAAAATAACACCGCACCCTACGGCGGGGCAATTTATAACTACGATAACAGCGACCTAACAATCACCGGTAG
>JAITOZ010000025.1 GCA_031289675.1 Planctomycetaceae bacterium | reverse complement strand
ACTTTTTCCGCTGCCGGACAAAGTACAAGGCAGAACGCGATCCCTCCTCACCGAAAACTTTTACCTGTATAATCAATAAAACCTAATTTTCAATAGATAGGCAGAAGTATAGCATTTTTTTATAACAGAGAGAGCAGTTAAGCGGATGGAGAAATTTTGCACATAGTGGTATAGGGCAGTTGACAACAGCAGATAGAAACAAGAAAATATCAACCGCCGTTTTCCTCGTCCATTATTTCATCATCACGTCTCCATTTACCCCGACATCGGCTGCCCGATGTATTGCCGAACGTTTGAAACAAGGCGGGGCAAGCGATTGCCTCTTCGTCGGCGGTTGCGTGCGGGATTATCTGCTCGGAATTCCTTCACAAGATTTCGACATCGAAGTTTATGGACTCACCTACCGGCAAATCATCAAAATTCTGCGGAGTGCCGGTTTCTGTACCGGTCTTGTCGGGCAAAGTTTCGGTACGGTCAAGGTCAATAACGAAATTGATGTCAGCATCCCGCGGACAGAATCGAAATTCGGTACCGGTCATAAGGAATTCGACATAACCTCCGACCCGAACCTCGACCCGAAGACGGCTTTTGCCCGCCGCGACTTTACGATAAATGCTATCGGCATCCGTCTGCAAAACGGCGGTTACGAACTCGTTGACTATTTCGGCGGTCAACAGGATTTACACAGCGGCATCCTCCGCGCTCCGACCGAAGCCTTTTGCGAAGACCCGCTGCGGGTACTTCGGGGAATGCAATTTACCGCCCGCTTCGGTTTCGATATGGAGCCGCATACCGCCGAACTTTGCCGTAAAGTGCTGCCGGAGTTCCGCACGCTTTCTGCTGAACGTATCTGGGCGGAATGGGAAAAGTGGGGATTGCAAGGAAAATATCCGGGCAAGGGACTTCAAGTGTTACAAAATACCGGCTGGCTGGAATGTTTTCCCGAATTGGCAGCGTTGGTCGGCGTTCCGCAAAATCCGCTCTATCACCCCGAAGGCGATGTGTTCACGCACACAAAATTGACGTGCGATGCCGCTGTAAACATTGCCGAAGATGTACAGTTGGATAAAACGGAGCGGACGATTCTTATGTTTGCGGCGTTGTGCCACGACTTCGGCAAACCGGCAACAACGGTGATGCTTGGTGACCGGTGGCGGTCGCCGAATCACGCCGCCGAAGGTGCACCGATAGCCGAAACATTCCTGAAAAAATTACAGTGTCCGAATAAAATTATCGAACACGTTCCGATTCTCGTTCGGGAACATTTGGCACACATTGCCGTTGCGAAAGATGCAATGCCGAGTTCGGCGGCGGTTCGGCGTTTGGCAATGCGGTTAGAGCCGAGCAATATCCGAATGTGGACGGCAGTATGCAGGGCAGATGCGCTGGGCTGCGGTACGGGAAAGCCCCGGCACCGGGTCGAAACATGGGAGGAGGTTGCGGAAAAACTGGACGTTCGGGAAAGCAAGCCGAAACCGATATTGCAAGGGCGGGACTTACTGGCATTGGGTTATCCGCCCGGCAGGGCAATGGGAAAAATTCTGCAAGAGGCGTACGAAATGCAACTTGATGGAAAAATAACGGCGTTTGAAGAAGCAAAAGATTGGCTGCGTAACAATAATTGACAACGGACAGCGGATAACGGACAATTGGCGGTTACGCTGTTATAAAAATGGATAATGTTAACATCGCAACAAACAATATCGCTTTTCAATCAATACGTCATTGCAAATTATACCCGGTATCCGGTCGCTCTCGTCAAAGGACAGGGCAGCGAAATCTGGGATGCCGAAGGGAAACGTTACATTGACTTTTTTCCCGGTTGGGGCTGCGGTCTCTTGGGGCATTGTCCTAAGCCGATTGTGGAGGCAGTACAGAAACAAGCGGCTCAACTGATTCACGTGCCGAATACGTGGTACACGGAATTACAAGGCACTTGGGCGAAATTGCTCTCTGAACGCAGTTTCGGCGGTCTGGCATTTTTTTGTAACAGCGGAACGGAAGCCAACGAGGCGGCAATCAAACTCGTACGTCTGTACAGCGGGAAAGACCGCTGCAAGATAATTACATTTCAAGGCAGTTTTCACGGACGGACAATGGGGTCGCTCTCGGCAACCGCTCAACCGAAGTATCACGCAGGACTCGCTCCGATGCTTGCCGGTTTTACGTATGTGCCTTACGGTGATTTGAAAGCGGTCGAAAGTGCTGCGGACGATGAAACGGCAGCCGTGATGATTGAACCGATTCAGGGCGAAGGCGGCGTACGGATGCCGCCGGAAGGCTTTTTGCAGGGTTTGCGGAATATCTGTAACGATAAAAAGTTACTGCTTGTCTTTGATGAAGTGCAGACCGGCTGCGGACGTACCGGACATTGGTTTGCGTATCAGTATTTCGGAGTTGAACCCGATATAATGACGCTTGCTAAAGCCGTTGCCGGCAGTTTTGCCGGTGCGGCAATGCTGGCGAAAAAAGACGTTGCCGGCAGTCTGCGTCCGGGAACGCACGCGGCAACCTTCGGCGGCAATCCGATAGCAGCGGCAGCAGGGATTGCCGCAATCGAAATGATTGAAGCCGAAGGGCTTTTAGAAAAAACGCAGAAACTCGGCAAATTGTTTGTTACAAAATTGCAGTCGCTCGCCGAAGAAACGGACTTAATTCAGGAAGTGCGCGGAACAGGAGCGATGATTGGTGCTGAGTTGGCAATGGACGGCACACCGTTTGTACAGGCGTGTATGGAGCGGGGATTGCTGATAAATTGTACGCACGGCAACGTGTTGCGTCTGCTGCCGGCAATGAATCTGCCAGAAAATTTGGCAAACGAAGGACTCGAAATTCTTGCTGATGTGTTGAAAAAGGGGTAAGAACGATGTTTTGTGCCTCTTGACAATTACGTAGAACTGTGTAGAATGCGTCATTCGTTTTCCCTTGCCGAACGGTCCGGCAGCGGGGATATAATCAGTGACCGATATTGCGGCGGTTCTTAACGCAATCAAAACTCAACGGTTGTGTGCCGCTTGAGCCGCCCTGGAGAAAATTAATGTCAGAAAATTCGACACCGCTCTCCGTACAGGACTTGATTGATGCCGGTTCACACTTTGGACACCGCATCAGTCAGTGGAATCCTAAAATGCGTCCCTACGTCTATGGACGCAGTAAGAACATTCACATCATTGATGTCAGGGAAACCGTCCGCGGTATTCTCCGTGCTAAAAAATACCTCAAGCAGGTCGCTGCACAAGGTTCACTCATCCTCTTTGTCGGCACGAAACGTCAGGCAACCGAAACGGTGAAAAACGATGGTTCACGCTGCGGTATGCCGTATGTTGCCGAACGCTGGCTCGGCGGAACATTGACAAACTTCAAGACCATCCGCAGCCGATTGACTCGGCTGAAGAAACTTGAAGAAATCCTCAACGGCGACCAACTGCACACGTACTCAAAGAAAATGCAGTCCGCTTTGCAGCGGGAATACAGCAAAATGTACCGAAACCTCAACGGCATCCGGGATATGAACCGCTTTCCCGAAGCGATGGTCATCATTGACCCCAAAAAGGAACATAATGCGGTTGCCGAAGCCAGAAAACTTGGTATTGTAACAGTCGCCCTGATTGACACCGATTCCGACCCCGACCTCATTGACTTGCCGATTCCCTGCAACGATGATTCGATTCGTTCAATCGAGGTTATCCTGCGTCAACTTGCCGATGCGGTGGTTGAAGGACGCAAAGAAGCCGGCATCCAAACGGCAATCGCTTCAAAGTAACATCTCTCTATACTCAACACTAACGCACAATGGACATATCCGCAGCAGTAGTCAAAGCGTTTCGGGACAAAACCGGTCTCCCGATGATGGAGTGCAAAAAAGCACTTGTCGAAGCCGGCGGCAATGAAGAGAAGGCTATCGCCATTCTCCGTAAGTCTGGTGCTAAAACAATGGCAGCCCGGACAGACAGAGAGACCGGTGCCGGTCGTATCGCCGTCTATACCGACCCGAAAAAAGGCGTTTCGGCGATGGTCGAGTTGCTTTGCGAAAGCGCACCGGTAGCGAACACCGATGAATTTATCACGCTTGTCAATGCGTTAGCGGAGCAACTGGCAACAGGACCCGGCGCAAAGACGGCGGAAGAATTGCTGTTGCAGCCTTTCCCCGGCAAGAGCGGCGTTACGCTGAAAGACTATTACGATGACCTTGTCAACAAGATTCGGGAAGTGTTCCGTTTGACCCGACTCGTCCGCATTGAGGGTCCTTGCGGTGTTTATCTGCATCACAACAACGCCATCGGCGTTTTGTTGCCGATAGAAGGCGATAATGCCGAATTGGGCAAGGATATTTGTATGCACGTTGCTTCGATGAAGCCGCAGGCATTGTCGGAAGCCGACCTTGATTCTGCCGTTGTTGAGCGGGAGCGGAACCTGATAGTTGAACAGGTCAAGGAGCAGAGCAAGAACAAGCCGGAGAACGTGATTCAAAAGATAGTGGACGGCAAGATGAAGGCGTTTCTTGCGGAGCGGACGCTGTTAGGACAGCCGTTTGTTAAAGACGCAGCGAAAACGGTGTCGCAAGTTGCCGATGAGGGCAAAATCAAAATCAAACGGATGATTCACTGGGTTTTGGGTGCGAACTAGTTTTTAGTCCGCTTGCGTTCTTAGCACACAAGCACTTTTAACACAAGAATCGCAGGAACGGGGGTGCCGCCCCCCGATAAGTTTTGTTGATGGTACAAACTTAACAATGACAAACAGGGAGGTTTTTGAATCTCCCCCCCAGCAGCAATGCTCCGCATTGCACACGTATTATCTGCCCGGGTCGGCTGCAATGCCTGACGCAGACTAATTCCGTCAACGAACTCCATCATCAGATAAACGTAAAATACAGAACAATAGCAAGAGCCGCTGTGCAGAAAATCACCAAGAAAATAATCAGCACGAACGAGATGACGTAATTTGCCCTGCTATCCTAAATTATCTATTTAACCTTGATGAAGCCGTCCGCCGCGTTTTCGCGCTTATCAATTTGCTAGTTTCAGGGCTTCCTTAATAAACGTGTCATCAAGGCGGCTTGTCGTCCGGTACGGTACCTTTCCGTCAATCGGCTTTGCCAAAGTGACACGCTCTTTATCGTCTTGTACCAGAACATCCGGCGTAACACCGACACCGCTGTACGCCCAGCCTTTGGGGGAATAAAATTTTTCGACCGTCAATTTCAAACCGCTGCGTTCACCGCAGTACATTCCTGAACGCAGCGGCAGTATCTTTTGTACAGTCCCTTTACCGTAAGTCCGTTTTCCAACCAACACCGCCCGGTGATGGTCCCGCAAAGCACCCGCAACGATTTCCGCCGCACTCGCACTATCTCCGTCAATAAGCGCAACGAGCGGCATCCGCCAAGTGTTCTCCGGTGTGGCAAGGAACGGCGCATCCAAAGAGTGATCCCGTCCCTGCGTCCGAACAATCGCTCCGCTGTCAATAAACATATTCGCTACTTCGATACCAACTTGAAAGAGTCCGCCGGGATTGCCCCGCATATCAAGCACCAGACATTTCATTCCCTGACGATGTAACTGTGTCATTGCCCTGTTCAGTTCCGCAACCGTTTTTGTTTGAAAACTTGTCAAGCGGACATATCCGACCTTGTCCGTCAGCATTGTCGCCTCTTCGACGCTGGGAACATCAATCTGCTTGCGGACAATACTGATTTGCCGGTCTTGCTTTTCTAATCCCTGCCGCCGGACAACGAGCCGAGCCGCCGTGCCTTCGGAACCTTGTAATAAATCGGCAGCCGAATCCGTATCACGACCTAACGTTGAAATTCCGTCCACGGACAATATCCGGTCGCCTTCTTTCAAGCCGCCTTCTTCGGCAGGACTGCCCGGTATTACCCGAACAATTTTCAGCGAGGTGTTGTCCGACCGCAATTCCACGCCCAAGCCGACAAGGTTGCCGGAAATAATTGAGAACTGGTCGCTCAACTGTCGAGGCGTTAGATAAGTCGAATAGATATCCAGCGAATTGATAACGCCGCAGGTAAATTCCATAATAACCGTAACAGGATTCAGACCGATTTGCGTCTTCGCCTTTTCAGCAATATGGAAGAGTCCGTTTTTCATATCCTCGCGGTTGCGTATTTCCCAGCGGCTGACTATTGCCTGCATCTCCGCTGTAAATTCCTTGACCCGCTCCGGTGTTACTTGCAGCCCCGCTTTGTTACAAAAATGAGCATCAGCAAAGGCTATTGTTACACTGTGTATTCCGTTACGGAAAAGAACATCCCAATTCGGCGCATCGGCATACTCCGTCTCAACGCACTCCATTACTTCGTTGAAGAAGCCGGCAGTTTCATCAAGTTTATTGTACTTTATCAGATTGATATAACTTGTATCGTGCAGCCGGCGATTCACATCATAATGAAAGCGGGCAATGCGGTAGTGTTCCATCAGATTGGCATCGTAATTATGCAAACGCATCGCTGTCTCGTAATGCGTCATCGCATCAGCCCAGCGTGATTGGGCTTCAAACGTTCGGGCATCCTGAATGACCTTATCAATGTCCTCTTTGTTTGCCTGCGGAAGTACCGTTCCCTGTTGCAACGGCTGAAATTGCGGACGGGGAGTCACAAACGCCGGGGTCTGCGCCGCCGCTTCCTTCACGTCCGCCGTAACAGCAACGAGGACGGACAAAACAATTCCCAATGCGGACATAACGAGTCCTGCCGCACCATAACACTGCCGCCGATTGTACCGCTGCGCTGTCGTCATTGTTTTACGTTATTGCTGGGAAAAACCGCACGGCTGCCTGACAAACGGGGGGGAAGGGACAGGTCAACCGTGCTTCGGGGAAAAGGGGTCCGAGTATACGCACCGTGTCCTTTACAGGAACACCATAGCATACACCGTAAAACGGCGCAAGGCAAATTTTTAGAATAAAAATTTTGCCGTAATAACCGTCTTGTACGGCATAATACTGTTTTCAAAACAGAACGTTTGGTACAATCCGCAAAAACATTTGACAAGAGACAAGGGACAAGGGACAATAGTTACGGATGAAACGGGAAAACGTTCTCTGTCAATTCTATGCTGTCAACCTTATGACAAACGTCATTGTATGAAAAATGTTATCGCTTTAATTCTCGGCGGAGGACGCGGCACCCGGCTTTATCCGCTGACAAAATTTCGGGCAAAGCCGGCTGTACCCATCGGCGGACAATACCGTCTTATTGATATTCCTCTGTCAAATTGCATCAACAGCGGAATTGACCAGATTTATGTCCTGACACAATTTAATTCTGCGAGTTTGCATAATCACCTGCACTCGTTTCACTTCGATAATCTGCACGGCGGTTTTGCAGAAATTCTGGCAGCACAGCAAACATCCGACAATACCGATTGGTATCAGGGAACTGCCGATGCCGTCCGGCAAAACTTTTCCTACATCCAGCAGCGGCATATTGAGTATGTCCTCATTTTGTCCGGCGACCAACTTTACCGGATGAATTTCCGTAAGATGCTCGCCTCGCATATCAAGGCGAAAGCCGGCGTTTCTATATCTGCTCTTCCCGTTACAAAAGAACAGGCTTCAGGTCTCGGTGTTATGCGGCTCGATGACAGCGGAAGGGTCATTGGATTCCTCGAAAAACCGAAAACCGATGTCGAACTCGAACACGTCCGCACCGATGCCGATTGGATTGACTCACTGGGAATTCAGTCGCACGGACGGGAATATCTTGCCAGTATGGGGATTTATCTGTTTAACAAACAAGTCCTCCTCGATGTGCTGGAAAAAACGGATTACAAAGATTTCGGGAAGGAAGTTTTTCCGGCAACGATACGTTCTCAAAAGGTTCAGGTACATCTTTTTGACGGTTACTGGGAAGACATTGGAACGATAAAAGCGTTCTTTGATGCCAATTTGGCGATGGCGGGGGCTAATTCGTCGTTTTCGCTGTTTCATTCTGATTGGACGACTTTTACGGAACAGCGTTTGCTGCCGCCGACGCGTCTGGACGGGGCAAAAATCAAGAACTCGTTGATTGCCGACGGCTGCTTTATCGGCGAAGGGGCTGTCATTGAAAACAGTATCATCGGTTTGCGGTGTCAAATCGGCAAGGGAGTGAGCATCCGCAACTCAATCATTATGGGGGCGGACTACTACGAGACGAACGAGGAAAAGGAGGAGCAACTTCGCCGCAGCATTCCGCCGATAGGGATAGGCAACGCGTCGGTCATCGAGCACGCCATCATCGACAAAGACTGTCATATCGGCAAGCGGGTAGAAATCGTCAACAGGAATAACGTTATTGACGAAGAGGAAAAGCCTTATGGAATGATTCGCGACGGGGTGATTTGCGTCCAAAAGAAGGCGGTCATTCCAGACGGCTGGACGCTGTCGAGATGAGTAGACGTGCGGCGAACGGCGGGTTTGGTCCGCCCGTTTTAGCCTCTGCAAGAAATGTTTTGCGCAAAGAAATTTCGTGCCTCTCTTTGAATTGGCACGAACCTATTTTAGCATAAAATCTCGAAACTCTAAAACCGAATAAGCCGCAAGGAAATTAAATTGAAACCGCCAAAGGCGGTTGCGGTTTTTGCCCCCGACCCAAAAACCACAAGAAAACCCCCTAAAAACGGCAATAACTTACGGCTATGGTGCGGTGGGAACAGATGGGAGACTGACTAAAAGAGTGGAAAGAACTGGTTTGTTCTTTATTGAGTTGTGTGATAAAATGCGAGTATGTATATTTCTAAAATTAACTTGCATAACTTCAAGGGCTTCAAAGGCGACCACGAACTGCTATTTGACGCGGGTGTTAATTTCTTTGTAGGCGACAATAACTGCGGAAAATCCACTATATTTGAAGCGATTGATTTTATACGGACAAAAAGAAGTCGTGATGAAGTTATCACAAAAAAGGCGACCGATACGGATTTTGTGTCTGTTGAAATTGCGTTTAAGGGGCAAGACCTTGAAGCGTTGCTTGAAACCGATGACTTGAAGAAATACAAATCAGCACTCTTTGACGAAAACGGCGAAAAGGTTTTGCAGTTAAAACGATCAAGCGAAAACGATATTTCCAAAAGGGACCGGCATAGATAATTTCTAAACAGAAGGCGGTTTTGAAGTCATTCTAAGCCGTTTTTTCAGAGCGGTCAACCGTTTTTTCGGCGGGTCCGTAATTGAAGCGGAACTCACATTCTTTGAG
>JAITOZ010000159.1 GCA_031289675.1 Planctomycetaceae bacterium | reverse complement strand
CACTTACGTGAGGTCAATTTTGCAGCACTTTGCTGCGCTAACAGGGACGTAAACATAGCATTCTCCTTTTCAAAGAGTGGTTTTTGCAGAGGCACAATACCCCCGCTGTTAGCCATAGTGTAACCTATCAACGAACAAATGTCAAGCGAAATCTTTGGAGAATTTTCGCTTTTTTGAAAATAAGGTTTTCCTTTGTCCGAAACCCTTATTTTCCCCACATTACTCATCACTCATCACTAACCACCAGCAACTCATAAAAAGCGGGCGGATTTCATCGTAAAATCAGTGCGCCTTCGCGATGAAAAAACGGTTCCGGAACAAATCTAGTGACTGCGGCAATGATTTCTGCGGCGTGCTGAAGAACCCTGCGCTGCCGCTTGCGTGAAAACGTGTATTTGTGTAGAATGACCTCTCGCAAAGAATGCCTGTCAACGGGAACGGTGAATAACCGTATCAAATTTTTATTGACTCTACAATGTCCCTTTCCGATGTGTCTCGTTTTGTCCGCTGCAATGTGCCGTTGGCGATGTATTCACGTTTGCAACTCGGCGGCAAAGCCGAGTTTTTTGCCGAACCGGAAACGGAAACGGATTTAACTGCCCTGCTGCGTTATTGCAGCGAGAAACAAATCCCTGTTCACGTTCTCGGCACGGGGGCAAATATTCTCGTTCCAGACGATGGTGTCGCCGGCTTAACTCTTGTTCTTTCCCGACCGGCTTTCAATAACATCATCGTTGACGGACAGCGAATCACAGCCGGCGGCGGGACAAAATTCGGGCAGATTATTACACAGTCAGTTGTTTCCGGTCTCGGCGGGATTGAAGGTTTAATCGGCATACCGGGAACCTTCGGCGGTGTCTTGTCCGGCAATTCCGGTACAAATGCTGCCGGAGACATTGGACAGTGGGTCGAGTCGGTTTGTATTGCTGATTTTTCGGGCTGTACATCGGACATTCCCCGACGGGACATTACGTTCGCCTATCGGGACAGCAGCCTTGATGATGCCGTCATTCTTTCGGCAACACTGCATCTTGATAGGGATGCGCCGAAAGAACTGGCGAAACGGATGCAAAAAATTTGGATTGTCCGTAAGACACAACAGCCGACAGGAGAATTGCCGTCGATTTATCCGTTCAAAAATCCGGCGGGCGGAGTCAATGCGGGCGACCTAATTGACCAAGCCGGTTTGAGAGGGACGAAAGTCGGCGGAGCAAACGTCAGTGAACGCAATGCCGGTTTTATTGTTGTTAAACCGGATTGCAGTTCAAACGATGTCGTCCGTTTGATTCGTCTTATCAAAGACGAGGTGGCGAATCTAACCGAAATTGAACTCGAAACGGCATTGCAAATCTGGTAGAAAGACGGCAGACACAGAACCGCATACGCGGTGTGATGTATTCTCAACTTCCCCTTCCGTTCTCTATTTCCTATTCTACCCCATAGTGTTTGCGGAACTCTTCCCGCTGATTGGAAACAACATCATCGAGGTACCGCGTTATCGGCGGTATCTTTGCTTTGCGGTCTGGATATGTTTTCACCGGCATTCGCCCCAACATCTGCAAATAGGCAGCCAACAACCGGTGCGTCTGCGGACTGCGGTGAATTAAAAAATGCGTCCAAGCCCAAGAGTCCTGATACTCTTTGCTGCCCATATCCTCAATCGTTTCCAGTTTCGTCAATCGGTTCAGTGACGGTACGGCACCGAATTTTGCCGCCCAGACCACTTTTTTCTGATACGGATTATTGTCCGCTCTCTCTGCCGCCGGCAACTCAAAATACTTTGCCAAACCTTCATCGAGCCAAATCGGAACATCCGCGATGGAAGCGTGAATGATGGCGTGTGTCATCTCGTGCCGCAAATCAATTTCAAAATTGTCCGCCTTTTGTACCATCAACGTCGCCGGCTTGTTATCCGCCTTGACAAACAAAGCCCGGCGGTCAAGCGGAGCATTTGAAAAGTTCTGCTTTAAGAAATTAATGTAGGATGCTCCGCTTTTGAAAAGGCAAAGTTCTATCTTTTCTTTCGGTGCCGGTACGCCTATGTACTTATGCAGGTCTTCCTGTAATTGATTGATTTCCGCAAGAATCGCCGACATCTGCGTTAACGGAAAATCGGCTTCAACGACCACAACACCGCATACGGCAACATAAGGTAACTGCTGCTCGTACGTCGGCGTTAAATCCAATGAAGCGGAGGAGACAGCAGATACTCTTGTCTCATTGTTTGCTCTTTGAACGTCTGTATGTTTGCCGTCTATACTTTTGGTGAGAGCCGCCAACTCAACGGCTTCCCCGTTCCAGTTATTATTTGTCCTGTTATCGTCTGAATGAGCGGTAAGCAGTGCGGCGGGCAATGTTTCATCAGGTAAAGCCGTATCAGGCACATTGGTATTATGCGGTACCGCCTGCTGACGCACCGGCACCGAGACTCTTTGGGCACTGTAATGCGCCGGATAGGAGTCCACCCACTCCCGCGAATCAAACGTGTATGCCGACGTAACGGAGTCTGTTCTTGCTGTTCCCGGCAGTTCACTCGGTACTATCGTCCCCGCGGTTTGCGGTTCACCGGCTGATGCCGGCTGCATTTCCGATAGAGGCATCTGTATCTGCGGCGGCACCGGTGCACTGTTTAAGTGTCCGCCGTTCGTTTGTGCGGCATTGGACGGCAGCACAAGCAGCGAAGCAGGCGGCGTTTTCGATGCCGTACTTCCGGTATTATTTACCACCGGACTGACCGGGGATATCGTTGCAGCGGACGGCTTTTGCCGCACCGTCATTTTATCTTTCCCCCAAAACCGAAGGGATGTAAAAAACTTGTGCAACGGCTGTTCACCGGCTTCATCGCTCGGTGTATCGTCCCGTAAGTCTTCGGTTCGTACAACTTTACTCGTCGGACTCTGCCCGGCAAGTATAATGCTTTCCGCAGCGGCTTTGTCTGCCGTCCCAACGCAGAGGAACGCCGCCGCAAAAGCGAAGCACGCCCGCATCAGAATCCTATTAAAACCCGAAAAATTCGTCATTACATCAATACAGGAGAAACCGGAAAATTTCTCCCTACCGGCTCTATCGGCATAACCGGCACAGAAGTTTAAGTTTTTATCCGTCAGGAGTCAACGGTAAATTAGAATTGTTTCGTCACTGTTTTTGGTGAGTGCTGGACAACCCCTGTTTTGCGCAAAAAAAATCGAGCGGGGAGGCGTGCCGAACATACCCAAAAAACGGCTTCAATAAACAGCAGGCAAAAATGATTTTGCCGTTGATATACTGCCGGTCTATTCTGCGCAGCGGAAACCGACATCTTGAAACGACATCGTTTGCAGTTGACAGCCCCGCGCTGATGTTCGATAGCCGGCATCTGTGTTTTCCGCACTCAAAAACGAACCGCCCCGCATCACCCGGTACGGAACTTCGGCGATGCCGTCCAATTCCTCTTTTGTGCAGCGTCCATATTGTTTTTCCAGCCGTAACTGCGCAACGGCAGCGGTCTGCGTTTCTTCCGGCAGCGGTCCCTGCGGATTTTCCAGCGGCGAACGCAAGTAATATAACTCGCTGTAACCATCGGCACACCACTCCCACACGTTGCCGCCCATATCGCACAATCCGAAGCGGTTCGGGGGGAACGAACAGACCGGTGCAAGAAAAAGAAAACCGTCCTCGCCGGTATTCTCGTTTGGAAACCAGCCCTGCCAAAAGTTTGCCTGATATTTTCCGCCGGCGAACCGCTCTTTTCCCCACGGATACAGGGCATCGACCAAGCCGCCCTTTGCCGCATATTCCCATTCTGCCTCCGTAGGAAGGCGCTTTTTCGCCCAGCGGCAATACGCCGCTGCATCATCCCAAGAAACGTGAACAACCGGCATATCGGGATTGAAAGAGGCGGAAGCAGCCGCTGCCGGATACGGGTTCTTCCAATTCGCACCGACCATCCGTACCCACGCTTTCCATTCAGTATTGAAAACGTAACTCCAAGCATTTTTTTCGGCAGACGTTTCATAATGTGTTTTTTCAACAAATTCCTGAAATTGCCGGTTTGTTACTTCGTGAATGTCGATTTTGAACGGCTTAAGCGTAACCAGATGAGCGGGACGCTGGTCTTTTTCACCGGCACGGTCGTTACCCATAAGAAATGTTCCACCCGGCAGTCCGGTTTGCGTTGAATCTTGTCCAGATGCTTTGACGGCGGAAGTCTTCCCCCGAACTGTACCGCTGCTCCTGTCTTGCCAGCCGTACCGGATTATTCCTGCAACGGCAAGGAATAACAAAGTCCAAGCGATTATTTTAGCGGCAACGTAATGTTTGTGCGCCGGAAGCATAAATGATTGGTTGGAAATTGACAAGCGAAAGTGTTCGGATACAGCGTCATTGTCCATTTTTCATTTTCCGCTGTCAATTCCTGTAACGACTCACCTACCTGTTCGGAGTCCGTTATGTACGGAACGATTACCAGCGATACTTGCGGTTCGGTTCGCGAATCTCATCATCGCAAAACGGACAAGCCGGAGGCGTTTCATACTTTGGAGAAAACGCACGGAACCTTGAATCACTCCCATCCGGTGTTCCAGCGCGACATTGTCTTTCTCCTGCCGGTCAATCGGGGAGATAGCGGCTTTCAATAACCGCCGATTCCGCAAAAAAATTCTCAAAAAGGTTTTCCTTGACATTTGTTCGTTGACAGATTACACTCCTTCTTTTGATACCGCAGCCGGAAATGTTAACTATTACGGCGGACGATATTGGTTTTTCCCTTTCCCGAAATCGGGCGGTCATTGATGCCGCTGTTTTCGGTACGGTTACGGCTGCCAGTTTGATGGTGAATATGCCCGAAGCGGAAAATGCCTGCCGGCTTGTTCAACAGGAGATTCCGCAACTCGGCATTGGACTTCACTTTACACTCACAAGCGGCCGTCCTGTGTCCCCGCCGCCGCAGATTCCGCTCTTGGTCGATGAAGACGGAATGTTTCGCAGCGGCTTTTTATCTCTCGCTCTTTCGCTCTCGAAAAATGCCGGTCAATGTCCGCTTTTCGACCAGATTACAATCGAGTTCGAAGCCCAACGGCAGCGTCTCGATGAACTGGCAAAGCGGTACTCGCTTCGAATCAATCATCTGGACTCGCATCAGCATATCCACGCAATCCCGCCGATAGGCAGTCTCTTGGAAAAGACGGCTCATTCCCGAAATTTGTCTCTTCGCCTGCCGCGTGAACCCTATCATTCTTGGAGGCGAATGATTCCGCAGGGAACGTTCTTACCGGTCGGGCATATCAAAAAAATGATTCTTGATTTTTGTACAAGAAATGCCCGAACACAAGAGTTGACGTTTTACTTCGGTGTATTAAACAGCGGCAAAATGAACTCGAAAGCGTGGCAGCGCATTTTAGAAATCGTCCGCCGCCATCCTGATGTTCCGTGTGAAGTCAATGTTCATCCCGGTAAGGCTTCTCCGCAAGAAGCGGCGGGGGAACCCCTTTGTTGCAGCAAGGATGACCGGAAGTTTCATTGTAGCATTTGGCGGAGGCGGGAACTTGATGTGCTGCTTGACCCGAAATTCAAATCCTCACTCGCCGCTTTACTCAGCGGAATTATCAACGCTGATAACGAATCATAAGTTACGCAACAACTCTAATATTGTTTCCTCCCGATAAAAATATAATACGGCATCTTAAAAAACGGATTAGGAAACCAAGGAATTCGGGTCAAATGTTCTTCAAAAAACAGCGGCTCGAACTTGCGGTGCAGATACGGCACGTGGTCAGGCGATGGAAAAACATTATCGTACGCAAACCACTGGGGCCAAAAAGACCGCTTCGCCCAACTATGCTTTCTGTGTTCCGCTGCCGGATATTTTCGGGAAACGTAAAAATCGACCACCCCGATGCGGCCGCCCGGCCTTAATACATTCCAAGCGTGGTCGATTGCCGCAAACCAGTCGGGTATCATCGTCAGCGAATACGAAAAAGTTACCGCATCAACGCTGCCTTCTTTCGGCACATACTTTGTCGCATCGGCTTCGGCGGTTTCAATGTTTTTCCAACCGCTTTCGTGAATCCGCCGGTCAGCAACTTCGAGAAGCGAACCTGCCAAGTCCACGACATACACCTTACCTAACCGCTCGATGGCAGGACCGAAAAAATGCAGATTAGAGCCGGTGCCGCCGCCCATATCCATCCAAACGGTATCCTGATACGGCACGTCTGCGAGCATTTTTTGCCACAGCCGTTCTCTGCCTTGTAACAATCGGCGGCGGAAGTCATCGTAATCGGCGGCTTGACCGCTGTAAAAGTTATTCATCCGTTCGGCGTGATTTTCACCGCGAACCGGACGCAGAGCCATATTGTACAATACCCGCAAATCGCCGATTAAACTCATTAGTACCCCTTCGCGTGAAAGGTATTGTCCGTGAAAAACGTGCGGTTGTCAAGAGCAGAGAGCGTTCTGAAAACCCGCCGCAGCCTTTCGCAACCAGCGTTATCATTACTGGTTACCTCTGTACAATTTTTCAAACTGTGATACAATAGCCGTTCCGGTAGAATTACTTAAGAATGCAATGTTAACACTGACCGAGAGACCTCAAACCGTTCACAAAAAGACCGGCGAAACTATGTCTAACATCGAAAAACTCCGCAACATCGGCATTTCGGCTCACATCGACTCCGGCAAAACGACTCTTAGCGAACGCATCCTTTTTTATACCGGAAAATCGTACAAAATCGGTGAAGTCCACGACGGCAGTGCCACAATGGACCATATGGAACTCGAACAGGAACGCGGTATCACCATCACCAGTGCCGCTACAAGTGTCGAGTGGAAGGGACACTTCATCAACCTGATAGACACGCCGGGACACGTTGACTTCACCGTCGAAGTCGAACGGAGTCTTCGGGTTCTCGATGGTGCCGTTCTCGTTCTCTGTTCTGTCGGCGGCGTTCAGGCACAATCCATCACGATTGACCGCCAAATGAAGCGGTACAAAGTTCCCCGCCTCGCCCTCATCAATAAGATGGACAGAACCGGTGCCGACCCCTATCGGGTTGTCAGGCAACTCAAAGAAAAACTCGACTGCGATGCCGTTTTAATGCAGATTCCTATCGGCAAGGAAGCCGGTTTTGAAGGAGTTGTTGACCTCGTTGAACAAAAAGCCGTCTATTTTGACGGCGAACAGGGAGAAAAAATTCGTTACGAAGCGATTCCCGCCGATATTGCCGAAGAAGCAAAGTTAATGCGGCAGCATCTTCTCGAAGCGTTGGCAATGTTCAGCGATGAATTGATGGAAATGCTCCTCGAAGAAAAAGAGCCGCCTGCTGATTTGATTCACCGAATTACCCGCGAAGCCGTTTGGGCGCAGTCTTTGACACCGGTCTTTTTGGCAACGGCGTACAAAAATAAAGGGGTTCAGCCGCTTCTCGATGCCGTCGGACGATACTTGCCGTCGCCGCTGGATAACGATAATTACGCTTGGAAATACGGTTATGACCAAAAAGATGACGATGCCAGAATGCAACTCGCTGCCGACCCGCAGGCACCGATGACGGCGATGGCATTCAAAATCATCGAAGACCCTTACGGGACGCTGACCTTTATGCGAATCTATCAGGGGACTATCAGCAAGGGAGAAACCTATTACAATCAGCGAACCAGCGAAAAACAGCGAATCAGCCGGATTTTCCGTATGCACGCCGACAGCCGGGAGGAAATCGACAGTGCCGAAGCGGGAGACATTGTTGCCGTCATCGGAATTGATTGTTCCAGCGGCGATACTTTTTCGTCTGAAAAAGATTTTTGTACTCTGGAATCAATGTATGTCCCGGAACCGGTCATTCAGATTGCGGTTAAATCGAAAGCAACGAAAGATGCCGACCGGTTGAGCAAAGCGTTGTACCGGTTCCGTAAGGAAGACCCGACGCTTTCGATTTCGACCGACCCCGAAAGCGGCGAGACGCTGATGGCGGGAATGGGAGAATTGCATCTGGACGTTTATGTCGAGCGTATCCGCCGGGAATACAAGGTTGACGTTGAAACGTCGCCGCCGAAAGTAAATTATCGGGAGGCACCGACAACGGCGGTGGAATTCGACATAAAGCATAAAAAGCAGTCCGGCGGAAGCGGGCAGTTCGCTCATATCGTCGGCAGAATGATGCCGATTCCCGAAACGAAAACGGATGAAAAAACCGGTGAAATAGTTCCTGTTACGGAAACGTTTATATTCGAGGAAAAGATTGTCGGCGGAACAATTCCGACAAACTACATACCGGCTATTGAAAAAGGTTTTCGCGGTTCGCTGGCAAAGGGACCCGTTGCCGGTTTTCCGGTTGTCGGATTGAGTATTTTGGTCGATGACGGTTCGTTTCACGCCGTTGATAGTTCGGATTTAGCGTTCCGAATTTGTGCGCAGACGGCACTGCGGGAGACGTTTCCCCGAATGAAGCCGACGTTATTGGAGCCGGTGATGCGGTTGGAAATAGAGTGTCCGAGTCAGTTTCAGGGCAATGTGGTGGGCGATTTGAATTCCCGCCGGGGCTTGATTTCGATAACGGAGACGCTGGGGGCGGTAACACGGATTGAAGGCGAGATACCGCTTGCCGAAACGTTCGGCTATTCAACGAATCTCCGCAGTATGACGCAGGGACAAGGAACGTTTTCGATGGAATTTTTGAAGTACAAAAAAGTTCCCAACTCGATTCAAGAGACCATCATCAAAGAACGAAAAGAACAGAAGGGTTAGAGCATATTGACGCTATGGCAGAGAGATTGAGATGTCAAAATAAGGGCTGTTGTAAGCCCGCCATCTCATAGGGCGGACGCAAGCGTCTGTTTCTCTGTCAGGCAGGGCAGTAAACATTTCTCCGTTTATTTCGCCAAAAATCTGCCGGCAAGTCCCGTACCTATCATTGCCAAACCGGAGGCACACACGGGGTACCCCAACGATAAATCACTATGAAAGCCTCGCAGCAAACACAAGACGGCAAAAGTCAAGCCGGTGATGCCGATGAGCGTCAATGTGTGATTGGAGAAATCAAGAAAACGCAGTAAACCGTACTTCGGCACGGTACAGAGCAGCGGTGTTTTTGACGCTGCTCTGCCGCGATACCCGGCTTTACAAGGACGGCGATAGAAGGAATGAATCTTACGGACAACAATGACCTTCGGTTCGCCAACGGCTTTCGGCTCGCTTTGCAGCGGAACGTCAAGGAATGTTTGTATGGGGAACGGTTCTGTCGTAATAGTGCGCAGCCGCCGTTCAAAGTCGGAACGCAGTTTCTTCACTGCCGAAACGGGGTTAAAGTCTGATTGTTCCGTAATCGGTACATCCATACATCGTCGTTATCGGAAAATCCGGCGGGAAAGTTGAGGAAATTTACCGCTCCGCTCTTGCAGCGGTATCCGCTTTGTGTTAGACTGGGACCGGTTAGGAGTTTCGGTTAAGAAGCAGTTTGTTCCGGCATCTGTCCTCTGTTCAAATAAAAGCGTTCAACTAAATGCAGCCCATTGTCAACACATTCGTAGGACGGAAAGCGGAATTGAAGCATTGGGCGGAAATCCTTGCCGAAAAACATACTGCCATCGGGCAAGCCGTCGTAGTCATAGGCAAATACGGTATGGGGAAAACACAACTCCTCGACCAAATGCTTATTCAAGCCGTTGCCGAGACATCGCTGCAATGTATTCCGATGCGTTATGTTCTCGCTCCGGGAGAATCGCCCGGTATGGTTCTCCATACGATTCTTGATGATATGTTTCAAGCCGCCCGATGTGAAGCCGGTCTGCTTAACGCAGATGGAAAACGTTTCGCCCAGTGGACACACTTTTACCGCCGTTTTCGGCTCTTTACCCCTAAACACGACCCGCATCTGCATCTTCTCGATAAATTGCGTTTCGATAACCGGAAAAACACATTCGAACAATTCGTCAACCGGCTTCAACTGTTTTCAGAACTTTTGCCCGATGAAGGCAGACTCCTTTTCGTCATTGACCCGGCACTCGACACACCGGCATCGAGGTTTCAACTTTGGACACACGTTGTGCAGCAGTTGCCGCCGAAAGTATTCTTTTTATTTGCCCAGCGTTACAAAGATACATTGGTAACGGACAGGGAATTCCTATCGCAGGGGAACGTTCATTTTATTCCGGCACCGGCAACACAGGGCATCGGCGATTTAAGCGATGAGGAAACGCAGCAATTGGCGGATGTCTATCTGCCGGTTCTTAAAGAAAAAATTGCTGACCGGCAGGCGTTGCAGGAAGTCTTTCACCGTTACGGCAATCATCCGTATGCTGTTCACGCCGCTTTGAATATGCTGATGACGGATAGTTTCGCAAAATTAGAGGAATTGCCGCAGGAACCGATGCCCAAGTCGGTCTGTCCGCTGCAATGGAAAGCCGTTGAAGAACACCCGCTTAACAGCGTTGCCGTACCGCTGCTCTTGAGTTACGCTGTTCTGGAAGTCCCATCGCTTGATGAAATGGTCTGCTGGGTAGCGGACATTCCGTTAGAAACGTTTTACCAGATTCTCGCCGACCCTTATATCAATTCATTGATACAAGACGTTGCCGACGGACGCTGGATTTATCATCATTACCTTGCGTCGTATCTCCATTCATTACTTTACACGCCGGAAGGTAAACTAACAGAATTGGCGGAAAATCAATACCGGCGGGCTTTGGTCGGTTACCGTGAATTGATGGACATGTCGGTGAAGCCTGACCCGCAGGTAACAGTGCGGCTTGCTGAAACCTCACTGGTGGTCGGCGGTCCGATGCTCTTTGCGGAAACGCTTTGTCAAAGAGCCGATGCGTTTGTGCAACTCGGTTTTTACCAAACTTATGCTTCTCTGATAGACAGGGCATTGACGCTTATCAAGCCGGACTCGCCCGAAACGGTTGATTTATACTTCCAACTGGGACAACTTCGGCATCAGCAGCGCGACTATAATTCGGCGGCGAAATATTATAACGAATCTTTAAAGTTCGCCAGAACATTATCAGAAACCGGAAAAGTCGGCAAAACATTGGTTGCTTTAGCCAAAGTCGCTTGGGAACAATTCCTCTACAATGAGTCGGAACATTTTTTGCAAGAGGCAAAAAACAAATACGAATCGATAGATGACCGTCATGGGCTGACGGATGTTCTGATACTGGCAGGACAACTGCTTGCCGACCAAGGCAGATATCAGGAGGCGGAACACGTATTGAATCAAGCGTTACAATCGACGAGCGGTATCAAAAATCATCGGCAGAAAACCAAGATGATGGCGGATATTTATACGGCTTGGGGACGAATGTATGATGCGAGGGGACAGATTGAATATGCTGCAAAAGAATATCATAAGGCGATTGATTTGACGAAGGACCTGTATGACAGGAAAGCGGAGGCGGACTTGCGGTTTTCGGTCAGTTCGGTGTTTGAGCGTATCGGCAATTTGAAGAAGGCGGAAGAAAATTTGCAACAGGCACTGTCGATTCATAAGGAGATGAAATTGATGGAAAACTGGGCGGAAGATTCGGTTTATTTAGCCAGAGTTGCCGGTTTGCAAGGCAAGCCGGATGTTGCGGAAGAATGTATGCAGGAGGCATTGGGTTTATTCAAGCAACTAGGCAATAATGTCCGGTGGCGGGAACTTGCCGACCAGATTGAGGGCGGTTGACCTTTTGGGGAGGCGGCGATGGTAACTTGTGTTTTTCTGACCGCCCCCTTGAAAAAACTGACAGGTATCGTAAAATATGGGGACTTGTTGGAGATATTTGCAGGAGACGTAGCTCAATTGGTTAGAGTACCGGACTGTCGATCCGGTGGTTGCGGGTTCGATTCCCGTCGTCTTCGATGTACAGGGGGATTGCCGGAATACGTGCTAGCAATCCCACGACTACCTGTGCTAATTACCCGTTCTCTGTTTCTATACAGGGGACGGGTTTTTTACGTCCCAACTTCTTGAAAGGGGGTGTCTTGTGATTGATTTTTCAAAAATTGAAAAACGAAGGACAGAAACTTATCGCTTTATTTTTAAGCGTTGCACAAAAACCTTTGCAACAAAAACCATCGTCAAAGAACTTGATGTTAGCCGCTCTCACTGCCAGGAAAATCTAAAATTATTAGA
Source organism: Planctomycetaceae bacterium (assembly GCA_031289675.1). Taxonomy (GTDB): domain Bacteria; phylum Planctomycetota; class Planctomycetia; order Pirellulales; family Thermoguttaceae; genus WRKP01. The sequence goes on along the minus strand of JAITOZ010000159.1, from coordinate 25,026 downwards.
GGCAAATGGATTTATTGAAAAATTTCAAAATGAATTTGGAATTACATTGTATCGGGCAACCGTCCCAACGGGAACATCAACCGTCCTAGAAAACCGCCTCACAAGAGAACTACATTATCCGGCACATCACCGACCCGCTTACCGGCTTCAATATCGATATGCAGTACAGCAGCAGCGAAACAACGCCGCTGGAAATAAGGGTAATCAGGTGCGGCGTTTCGGAGACGGCGAATGTTGGAGCGGCGGTGAAGGTTCGCAGCAGCGGTCGTCTGTAGAAGCCTCCCGGCGGGAGCAGCGAGAAGTAACCGTCATTGCAAGATGCAGAATAATGTAGTGCCTTATCGAGGGGCTTACGCTGATACTCTTCACTCGTGCGCTAACTCTTCGCTCTTGACATTTGCCCTGTTTCAGCGTAAAATGGAAGCGTACCGTTCCGTCATAAAGGAGATTCATTATGTTACGCTTTGTCACCGCATCGCTTTGCCTCTGCTGTGTTTTTGTTTCTTCGCCGCTGCTCCATGCCGAAGAAGCGTGTCCCGCCTCAACCGATACGGTTACCGTCCCTAAAAATAAAGGGCTGAACGCTGCCGAAGCACAGCCGCTTTCACCGGACCGCTTGCACCGGGACTGGATGTATCAGGACTACGGTCTCAACATCGACAATTGTTTTGCGACACCGTCATCTGTTGTTTTTAACGATTTGACCGACGACACATCCACCGGTTTTGCGGTCAACAAAACCTACACGCACCTTCTTGATTACGGCAAAGAAGGTGTTGCCGAAGGTGCCAAAATCAACGGTGTGCAATTTCAAAAAACGGCTGCCGCTGCCGGAACGAGCATCATTAACGGTACGACAACTTCTTACGGCTGGAAAGGCGGGCTTAGCAATCCGTTCGGTAATTTTGCCGATGATCCTGCCGTTGCTAAGTCCAGCGGACTGCAAAACCTTTTGAGCGATTGCAATTACGGTCAAGATACCGCAATGCAACTGACCGGTCTCACGCCGGGCAAAACTTACGAAGTGCGCATTTACTGCCGGAAGTACAATAACGAAGACCGCACCTTTCCGATTTCGTTTGATGCGGGAGAAAACGGCAAAGCAAGCATTTCCTACGATTACAATAAACGTACTCCCCACGCCTTGACTTACCGTTACATTCCCAAAGGAACAACACTCACCGTTCACTTCGGAAAAGCCAAAGGCAATTACGACATTAACGCTTTAACCAATGAGGAATTGCCGGCGGGTACGCCGATTTTTGCCGGTGCGAAAGATTCCTCTATCGAATCGGCAATGGTGCAGAAAGTCCTTGCCGAAATCAACGATAATTCTCAAGCAGCGGAATATCGGTCGCAGTTACAAAAATTACAAGACGTTTCCGGCAACGATCCCCGTTGGAAGGAACTCTATATCAACGTGTGCGGACTCCGCCGGACACAGCGGTTGGCAAGCCTCGTGAAAAGTCAAAACGGAGGAAACTCTGCTAACATTATCTACACCAAGCATTGTGTTTTGAGCGGTCCTTGTCAGATGCATCCGACCGATATGGTTACCGACCATCCTTACAAAGAACAGATACCCGACTTCCGACCCGGAGCGCAACTCCGTATGTTGACTGTCGGCACCGATGGTTCGCTTACCGATACATTGTTGCTCGAAAAACCAAACGGAATGATACGTGATCCGAACCTTTCGTTTGACGCAAAAAAAATCGTGTTCTCGATGCGTGAAGATTACAAGTCCGATGACTTTCATCTTTATATCATGGACTTGGCGGATCGAAATGTTACACAAATTACACGCGGTGAAGCGTGCAGCGATGTCGAACCCGCCTTTTTGCCGGACGGGAATATCGTTTTCCAATCGACCCGCTGTGTTCAGATCGTTGATTGTTGGCCCGTTCCGGTCTCGAATCTGTACATCTGCGCTGCCGACGGGGCTTATCTGCACCGTGTCGGTTTCGATCAGGTTCATACGCTCTATCCGCAGGTTTTGGATAACGGGACGGTCATTTATACCCGCTGGGAATACAATGACCGCAATCCGGTGCATCAGCAGCCGCTCTTTCAGATGAATCTTGATGGAACAGCACAGACCGCTTTTTACGGCGGCGGTTCGTACTATCCGACCTCCATCATTCACGCACGCGGTATTCCGGGAACGAACAAGGTCATCGCCGTTGCTTCCGGTCATCACACCGACCAACGGGGCAAGTTGATTCTGATTGACCGCTCAAGAGGAACGGAGGGCAATGCCGGTATCGACTTTCCTGCTCCGTTACGAAAAAGCGAAATTCCTGTTACAACAAAAAGCATCTTCAAGATGAACGATCAATTTGGTCAAGACGGAGAGCAATTTCAATATCCGGCTGCGATTGATGAGAACAATTACGTCGTTGCCTATCTGCCGGAAGGAGGACCGCGTGCCAAGTATCCAATCCCCTTCGGTGTCTATTGGATGAATGCTGACGGAAGACGGGAACTCTTGGCGTATGATTCCGCAATTTCCTGCGGTCAGCCGATACCGCTTGTTGCGCGGGCAGTGCCGTCGGTGAAGCCGTCGCAGGTTGATTTCTCGCAAAATACCGGAAAGTATTATGTACAGGATATTTATATCGGACAGGGACTTACTGGTGTCAAGCGGGGAACGGTCAAAAGTATGCGCGTTGTCGGTCTCGAATTTCGGGCGGGACATGTGCGGGACGGCATAACGGACGGTCGGAATACGGCTTATGGTGCCAGAGGTTCACGAGACCGTGTAACTACGCCGATAGCCGCCGGAAGCGGTTCGTGGGATGTCAAACACGTTCTCGGTGAAGTTCCGGTTGAAGAAGACGGAAGCGTTTATGTCGAAGTCCCTGCCCGAACACCAGTCTATTTCCAATTATTGGACGAAAAGGGATATTGCGTTCAAACAATGCGGAGTTGGACAACGCTTCAACCCGGCGAAACGTTCGCCTGTATCGGCTGCCACGAAGATAAAAATATATCTGTAACAGCATCGCAGACAACGCTTGCTATGCGGAAACCTGTACAGAAACTGGCGGCGGTATCGGCACTGGATTCGGTCGATTCCTATCTCTCGGTGAACAGTCCGAAAGGTTTTGACCGGGTCGAAGGTTTCAGTTACACGAAACAGATTCAGCCGATTTGGGACAAACACTGCGTTTCGTGCCATAACGGCGGCAAAGAGCCGGAAATGAAACAGGTCTCTTTCAAAAAATCGGACGTGAAAACTTCCGAATTAGACCTTCGCGGGGTTGTTCACGAGAACCTGAAAAACGATTTTATCGGTAAGAGTGAACATTCCTGGCAGGTTAATGGACGTGCTTATTTGACATCGTATCTTCAACTGACGAATTACGGAGTCAGCGGCAAGCATATTAACTGGACGGATGCGGAGTCGATTCCGATGGTGCTTCCGCCGTATTTTAACGGTTCGTCCAAGAGCGGTCTGATGAATTTTTTGGAACCGGCGCATTACAAAGTTTCTTTAACGCCGGCAGAAAAGCGGCTCGCGGCGTGCTGGATTGACTTATGTGTCCCGTTCTGCGGTGCTTACACGGAGGCGAACGAGTGGACGGACGAGCAAAAGTCGCTGTATCAGTATTTTGAAGCCAAGCGGACAAAGTTTGCGGAAATCGAAATCGATCATCTGCGCACCCGGCTGGGCAAGCGGTAAGTGCGAGCGAACCTGCTGCCTGCCTACCAGTTGGGATAAAGAGCGGCAATGTTTTGCTTGACCGTTTCCGGGCAGTCCGATGCGCTGCCCGGTGCATTTTTCAGCGGGGCGTAGTGATGCGGCGGGTCAACTTCGACCACAACAGCGTTCGTCGCCGACGGCAGTAAATCAAATATAAACCGCTCAAACTTTACGGCATTTTCCTGCTCCGGTTTAATTCGTTCGCCGCTCTGCAAATCAATATACGGTACTTTCTTTTCGGCAAGATGAAACGGCAGCGATGCCTTGTTTTTCGACTCCCGCCTCAACAATGCCGTGTTAAAAACGTGAGCGGCAATACTTCCTGCCCAGATTTTCAATGTCCCGTCCGGGTTCGTCAACTTTGCCGCCGATTCCGGTAAATCGCTGTATTCGATAATGCGGAGTCTGCCGCCGATTTCTACGATATTGCCGACCTTTTCTGTAGGAAAACGTTTACGGACAACCTGACTGGTCAATTCGCTGCCTGAACCGATATGATAACCGAGAAACTCCGGCGATAAGATTTGGACAAGCGGATTATCAACCTGATGATAAAACAAGTATTCGATACCTCGCTGCTCTAAAGTATCGAGTATTGAGGATTCAGCGTTCTCCGCCGTCTTTCGTGTGATTGCCGCCAGCATTCCGCCGTGTCCATCGGGACTTAATGCGATGGACGACGGAGTATCAAGCAGCACTTTCCCTGTTGTCATCGACACTGCCGGCATCGTTCCCTGACAAAAAAGGAACACGGCTTTTTCCTGTAGACCGAAATACCGGTTATCGTGCAAAAATTGAACAGTTTCCTGATGTGTTGCCGGACTTGTCATAATACAATACGGGATAGTGTGTCCGTATTGCTGCTGTGCTGCTAAAATCTTTTCGCAGTGAATTTGAAAGAGAGTTGCGCCGCTTGCCGGTCCAATCGGATACATTCCTTTTGGGTGCGGAAAACCGAGCCGGGTTCCTTGTCCTCCGGCAACGAGAGCAGCGGCAACTTTTCTGTTACGTAAAGCCTCTTGACCGAGCAGAACAGCATCCGGCGGAGTCAAGGCTTTCGGGGATTTAACGGGTGTTGGGTCAGTTACCGTTGAAAATTTGTACGCTTCCGGGTCGTTTGCCCTGCTGACTAATGATTCGTATTCAGCGGTTTCGCCGCGTTTTTCATAGAGTTCGGCAATCTCAGCGAAGCCGGTATTTTGTACAATAGAGTGAATCTGCGCCGCTAAATGCGTGCGTTCGGTCGCGGAGAGATTATCCCAAAACGTCAAAAGGTGTTCCTGCCCGAAAGGTTTCAAAACAGAGAGAAGAGAATTTTTCATTTGAAATTGAATGTTTAGAGATTACTTTCCACGTTATCTGCCGCCGAGAATACTCAAACGCTGTCCCTCAAAGGTCTGTCCGCCGGTTAGGGTAAATTCCGCCTGATATTCGTCAAAAGCCTCTTTCGATAACTTTCGTCCCCACTGGGTCGGATACTGTCCTGTAATACACGCCCGACACAAACGCTCCGGCGGCAACCCGATTGCCCGTGAAACCGCATCGACCGGCAAATAACGCAGCGAATCGGCTCCCAAATCCTTTGCCATCTTATTTTCAACGGTCCGCGTTACCTGCCACTCCTCCAACGGAGCATCATCCATATATTGCGGAACAAACAATTCACTATACGTGGACATATCAATTCCGTAAAAACACGGTCCCGTTATCGGCGGACACGCAGCCCGAACGTGAATTTCTTTAGCGTGTCCTAATTCACGAATCCGCTCTAACAGCACCCGCATCGTCGTACTGCGGACAATCGAATCTTCAACGAGAAACACCTTTTTTCCTTCGAGTACATCGCGAAGCGGTGTGTATTTTGTCTGTGCCTTTTTCCACCGGTTATCGCCGCCTTCGATAAAAGTCCGTCCGCTGTACCGGTTACGCATCAAGCCTTCAAGACTCGGTATGCCCAGCGAATAAGCCATCGAATCCGCTGCCGCTTTACTTGTGTCCGGTACGGGAACGACAATCGTATCGGAATCAATTTCGATATCACCGAGTTCACGCTCCTGCTGCGCCAATTCGGCACCGAGATTTTTCCGTGCCAGATACACGCTTCTTGTGTCAATCGAACTGGCAACGTTCGCAAAATAAATCCATTCAAAGAAACAGTGCGCTGTCCGTGTTGACTCCGCAAAACGTTCAAAACGAATCCCTTTGTCATTGACAATGATGATTTGCCCCGGTTCCACCCGCTTGATATTCTCTGCGGAAAAACCAAGATTAAAAAGTGCCGTACTTTCACTTGCAGCGGCAAACAAGGAATCCTCGACAGCGTAACAGAGCGGTTTGAATCCGAGCGGGTCTCTGGCAACGAACATATCGCCGAGTGCATTGAGAAAAACGATGTTGTATGCTCCGTCGAAAAAATTAGTCAGCGACCGGCAGACCTTGAGCAAGTCCGGGTCGTCCTGCGGCGATAAAGCGGCGCAGATGTAGTGCATCATCACTTCGGTATCTGTTTCGCGGGCAAGATAAGTATTACTGTCGTTGAGAAGTGTTTCCCGCAGGTCGCCGTAGTTTGCCAGTTGACCGTTAAAGGCAAAACTAAACCATTTATGCTTCTTAATATGATGTCTCTCAAAGGGCTGCGCATAACTCCTGTCGTCTCTGCCGCAGGTAGCGTACCGGACGTGACCGATAGCGGCGCGTCCGGCATATTCCTGCATCAGATGGCAAAACTTATCTTTTTTGGCAGTATGAAAAACTTCGGAAACCGTACCGACATCTTTGTGCGTGTCAATCAGTTGTTTGCGGAACGGCGAGTAAGTTGTAAATCCGGCGGCGAGTTGTCCCCGATTTTGCAGGTCGAGTAACATTCGCGGCATCAGCACCGACGCGGCTTCACGTCCCTGCGGGAGACAGAGCGGCGATTGACCGCCTTTGGACAAATGATAAATGGCGGCAACGCCGCATTCTTCGTGCAGTTCACTCATTAAGTCAGGAACAGAGGACAATAGCCGGTCCCGCCGCTGCCTCCATTATCAATCTATTACGCCCCCGTGTCAATCAATGCCGGAAATGTTATGGTTTTTCACTATCGGGACATTGACAAATGTATTTTCCACAGCCCGGACAGCCGCCGCCGTATTTCTTTGCGAGGGCTTCGGCGAGGTCGATGCCTTTTACATTGGCAATGGTAACAAGCCAAGCGATGACATCTGCAAATTCGCCCTGCATTTCTTCGGTTGTACCGGAACGTACCGCAGCAGCAAGTTCGCCGACCTCTTCGATGAGCCAAAGAAACGTGGCTTCCGCCCCGCGCTGCACGTCTTTAGCGTAATACATTTTGTAAATTAAATCCTGCAAATCACGCAGCGATATGTCATTCATTAAAGTCGTTTTTGTAACGGTTTTCTGTTTAATACCGAAGTCCGCACTGTCTGATGAGTTCCTTGTCCCGCTGCGGTGTAATGCCGGATGTCGTCAGATAATTGCCTGTCATCAGCGCATCGGCACCGGCGCGAAACAATAATCCGCTGTTCTCTGAAAAGATTTTCGGTCGTCCGCCGCAAATCCGAATTGCCGCCTTCGGCAACGCAATACGGAATAATGCCGTGATACGCAATGCCTCGTCCATTTCCAGAGGCAACTTTCCGGCAAACGGCGTACCGGGTATCGCATTATAAAAATTCAGCGGCACGGAATCGACATTCAGCCCTTTGAGGGTCATCGCTAAATCCCAGCGGTCTTGCCAACTTTCACCAAGTCCGAACAAACCGCCGCTGCATAGTTCCCAGCCGAGTATCTTAACCCGCTCTAATGTTGCCAAGCGGTCTTGCCAGTGCTGTGTGGTACAGATTGCCGGATAAAAACGCTCGGACGTTTCAAGATTATGATGATACCGCTGAAAACCGGCAGCCTTCAATCGGGAAAGCGGCTCACTCTCTAACTGCCCCAGCGAGGCACAGCAGAGCGAACCCGATACGTTAGTCTCTGCCGCCGATGCAGACGACAACACGGCTTCTGCCGAAGTGATAATTCTGTCCAGTTCGTCCGGTGCCGGTGAGCAGCCGCTGGCAACCCAGCCGACGCGGGAGACTCCTTGTTTCCAAAGTTGCCGCGTCGCCTCGGCAATTTCACCGCCGCTGCGCAGCGGGTAGGTTTCAACTGCTGCTTGATGATGTCCGCTTTGCGCACAAAAACGGCAGTCCATTCGGCAGCGTCCGCTTTTGATGTTCACAATACCGCAAAAACTGATTTTATTACCGAAGGTTTCTGTACGGATACGTTCTGTTTCGGCAAAAATTTCTTCGAGTTGAATACGGGCGATGTCGTCAAGCGTTAAAGACATTACAGCGGCGGACTTGGTTTGGGGGAGAACAACGAAACGTATTCTCCATGAACTTTCACATCCCCTCTAAAAGGGTAAATCTATTTTCAAACAGTCTTCGGATCAGCGAAAACCGATAGGGCGCATTCTAGCCTGTCAGGAAAGAAAAATCAACGGGAATACGCAAAGTTGTTTTTATCGGGACAACCTGAACTCCGCAACCGTTGCAATCGTATCCATTTGTGCGGCGGCGATGCCGGCTCTTATGTTTTTAGCAAATTTTTGACGATTTTGTCTAGGTTTTCTTTTCGGTGATTGAAACGGAAATCACATTCTCTCGAGTGTAACATAAAAGTTTGTGAAGTACAACCGTTAAACTTTGCGAGTTTTTCTTTTGGCAAACCAAGCGGCGGTCAAACCTGCCGCATCGCGACCGCGCTTGCCGCGTACCCGCTTTGTTCCAAAGATACGACTTATCGAGTTCAATCCCGCCGAGTTCTTGCCGAATTTCTTTCAATGTTTGCGCAAATATCTGCTCACGAATATCCCAGGAATCAACCGCACGCCGATTTACGCCAATGATGACAGCAGTGAAGACCGCCGTAATATCCTCGCAAAAGTACCGTATTATTTTTGTTAACTTGATAGACACTCGACCTGTTATAACGCATAGACTTGCATTCTATCAAGCCGTGAGATGCGAGACAAGAGCCATAATTTTTTCGATTTATCCATAATTCAATTCGTACCATTCGCGGTCTAAAATCATATGTTAGGAGAACAGGTCGCCTTGTTGAACAATCTTCTATTGCCTTGCGTGCTTGAAATCGTTACCGTTCGTTATGACAGTCTAACCGGACTGCGTGTTGGAGGCAGGAGACAAACGTATTACCGGCTATTTGCACGCAAACCTATACGCAGGCGAAACTCCTCGTCCCCGCATACGCCACAAGACATTAGCCAAAACCTCAATTTTCAACAAGGCACATTTTGTTCAATTCAGGAATCCGTACCGAAGGCTTCTTTTGCGGACAAGTCAAACTAACGTGTCCGACACCGATTGGCAAACCGAATTCTCCGCCGCTGTTACCGACACAAATGTTTTGTGCCGGCACCTTGATGTACCGGCAGTGAACGTTGAAACCGGTTATCCGCTGCTCGTACCAAAACCGTTCATCCAACGAATGGAGACGGGCAATCCCAATGACCCGCTGCTGCTGCAAGTGCTTCCGCAGCCGGAGGAACTACAGGAAACTATCGGTTTTTCTGCCGATCCTCTCAATGAATCCGCCGCTGGAACCAACGGAATCTTAATAAAATATCCGCACAGGGCATTGGTGTTAGCGTCTCCCCACTGCGGTATTCATTGCCGCTTTTGTTTTCGACGCTGCCAATATCCGTTTCACTTTCCGCACACTTTTCCTTTTCAACAAAAGAACGAAGCCGATATTTTGATGCCGCTGCATCGGATACAAGACGGCGGTATCGAAGAAATTATTTTAAGCGGCGGCGACCCGCTGATGTTCGGCGATGAACGACTCAGTGAAATTTGTCAGCACATTATTCAAATGCCGAACATCAAGCGGCTGCGTATTCACAGCCGTCTGCCGATTGTTCTGCCTAGCCGCATTACGCCGCAACTCAATGCGGTTCTTGATTTGCCGATACCGGTCTATTTGGTTTTACACGTCAACCATCCGAACGAATTGAATGACGCATTCGTTCAGCACCGCCGGTTATTGCGGTCGCCGGTTTTACTCTCGCAGACGGTTTTGCTTCGACGGATAAACGATGATATTGAAACGTTGGCGAAACTTTTTACGGCATTGACAGACATCGGTATTGTCCCGTATTACTTACATCAACTTGATAAGATTCAGTCGGCGGCGCATTTTGAGGTCTCGATAGAGACGGGCTGCCGATTGATAAAGCAACTGCGCAGCCGGCTTTCCGGTTATGCCGTTCCAAGATATGTCCGTGAAGTTGCCGGTGCGTCTTGCAAAGAAATTTTGTAACAATAAAAACGCAGGGAGAGTTGGCGCAACAGCAAGAGAGATGGGTGCGTTAAAACAAGGGCTGCAAGTACTGCTTTCCTGAAAACACATTGGAATGCTTTTGTGTTGAGTGCTCATAATTGTTGTCTTTGAAAAGACTGATGATTGAATAAAGCAGCAATCGCTGCCGAATGTATCAATCAAGATCAAAATAGGGTGCGAAACTCCTTCAAACACGCAAAATGATGTTTCTTATAAGTTATCTGGAAGGCAGTAAACCCTGTCAAGAGTAGTGTAAACAGTCCCTAGCATCTATCACGGCTTGCTGTCAGGTACGATAGTTACCCTTGATATTTCACGGAAAACAACGGTTACAATCACAAGTTGCACACTTTACTCTCCTTTTTATTCTTGAGAGAGAATACGGTTTCGAGGAAAATAGTTGGCGGGACGGTATGTCTTTTACCGATAAGAAAGTGAAGTCCTGCCTGAATTTCTATGCGCACTCCGCTTCTAATGTATCTCCTGACTCCCTTGTGCCTTGCGGCTGCCTTTTTTGCGCCAGCACAAGAAGCAGGACAGACGGCAAGACCGCTGCGAAACTCACAACAGCCGAATGTTCTGCAAAGACGGCAAAATATTCCCGTTCCCGCAATGCAACTCGAAATGCGGGAATCACTGAAGCAGCTGCCTTGGGAACAACTTTCTATAACGGATAAACAGCAAATCAAAAAAATCGTTACAAAGATGCCGGTGTTCCGCAAAATGCCAGCACAAACGGTCTATGCAGACCCCGAAGTGTATTCCTTTATGTTGCAGCATCCTGATACAGTGATTACTTTTTGGCAGCACCTCGGCGCAACGCAGCTGTCACTTCGAGAATTGAAAAAAGACAGATACCAGTTGAAAGAATCCAGCGGAACAGAAGCCGTTGCCGAAATACTGTATCGGTCAAAGGATTTGTGTATTATTTATGCAAAAGGCGAATACAGGGGACCTTTTTTGGCAAAACCCTGTACCGGCGAAGTGCTGCTGGTTTTACGCAGCCGAACGGGGCAGGACCAGGGCGGCGAGCCGATGATTGTTTGTGAACTCGATACATTTGTCGCTCTGGATAATTTAGGGGCAGATATGCTTGCGAAGATGTTTTATACTTCGCTCGGAAAAATTGCGGATGATAATTTTGCGCAGACCGTTGCGTTTGTCAGTCATTTTTCCAAGACGGCGGTCAAAGAACCGGCAGGATTAAAAACAACGGTACAGGGCATCAGGACGATTCGCAGGGACGTTACCGAAGAACTTTGCGGTGTTATCGACCGGACGGCACTGCGGGCGGCGAGGCGTGAAGTTTCGTTGCGTAACCGTCCGCTTGCGTTATCTGCCGGAGAGACTCCTCCGGTGCAGCGGTCGGCAGCGGCGGGTTCTGTTTTGCCGAAAACAGTCCGTAGTGATTATTTGGACAAACACCATGAGTCGAATAGGGTGATATTTGAAGGCGACCCGTTCTTTGCCGGTGATTATGAAACGGTCAGACAATCCGCTATGTCAAAGCGGGCCGCATCATTGAAACAGAACACAGAGGCAGTTGCCGAATATCAGGATGTACCGGCGTTAATGCCGTTAAAGGAGCAGGACGAGGAAGGTTTTGTCTCTGCCGAACCAGCGGTTCCGGAGCCGAAAAACGCTTCTCATTTACAAACGGTGAGTCCCGATGAAGAGCCGGATTTCAGTGATTTGTTTTTGGAGTGAGCGACCGCATAACCTTGTCCCCGCGGGAACATTAGATTGAGACGGGCTGTGTTTAGAACTCATCCGCACCGTTGCGAGACCTGCGGAATAGATGTTATAATTGGAGAAGGGAAAACATATAGGCACGAATTGTAAATACCCCGCCGCCCGTAACCCGTACACAATGTCTGACCGGCTCCGGTCTCCGCTGGAATGATTACGCTTTTTATCTTAATGCCGGTCGTTTGTCTTGTGATGGTGACCAATATCATTGCCGGCTGCCTGCTTGCCATTCATTTCGGTTACGGACCGCCGGATTGGAAACTAGGACTCAATCTTGTCGTCCGCTTGTCCGACTTGCAGAATCGTTGTAATGCCGTCCGAAAACTGGTTAATGAAAGATATCCCGTTTCCGAAAAGTATTTCACTCTTCTCCATATTCCGAATCAAATCAGCCTCGTTCCCGTTAGAAAAAAAGTGAAGTCCGCAGAATACGATGAGGCAGACGGCAGTACCGCTCAACATAAGACCTATGCGCCGATAGAAGACCCCGTATCCGAATCCGAAATGGAAACGTCCGGTATCGCAAATGCCGGCAGGGAAAAAGCGGACAACGACCAAATATTCTTCGACAAAAATCTCGAAGCGGTTCTTATGGACAAAGGCACGAAGGCGTGGCTTATCAACGATAAAAATATCGAAACGGCTCTCATTAAATTGAATGCAGTGCAGATGCAAAGCGGACTTTTTGTTACAAAACTCGATGAAAAAATCCGTTCATTAGGCAGCAGTGTTACAAAAGAAGACATTGTTAAATTGATTGAAGAGTTACAAGACGACGGCAAAAACTATCTGGCATCGTCTAATACAACGCTTGCCGAAATTGAACAGCGGATAAACGAATTCGGCGAATTTCAGCCGAAAGTTGAAGAGATGCGCAGCATTTCGCAGCAGCAGCGGCTCGCGGTCGAATCGGCTTTGACCGGATTACACCAAATTACCGAAGCAAGCAGTCCCGAAGTCAGCGCAAAAATGTTGTTACAGGAATTAAACTCGCTGCGTCCGGCACGGCACAAACTGCGGGATATGCGGGAACAAATTTTTGTCCGCTGGGCAAGCCGGACGAACAAAATCGGGGAGATTCCGAAACAATTATATGCCGACGAATTGTCGGGACTGCGGGGACGTATCGGATTGGAAGTGGTTCTTGCCGATTGGCAGCAGCAAAAGCATAACGAAAGTAAGAATTATGCGCTGGCTCTCTTTGATTTCGTCAAATTCGGCGATGCCAATAAAAAATACGGCATTGCGGTTTGTGATAAAATTATCCGGCATTTTGGACAGAAATTAAAGGAACAATTCGCTGCCGATGATGTAACAGGAATTTATTCAGGCAACTGTTTTATGTCGGCTTCGCATCAGTTGAGTCTGGAAAAATTGACGGAAAAAGTTGAACGGATACGGCAGCATTGTGAAAAAACCGTATTCAAACCGGCAGGACGTGATGTCAAAATCATCTTGCAAATGACGGCGGCGGCGGTACAGCCGGCAGAAACACTTGAAGCAACGTTATCGGCTTTGGAAGCAGCATTACAAGCAGCGAAACAAGACGGCAAAAACCGGATGTACGTGTGTCCTGACGGCGGACTGCCGGCAAAAGCAGAAGGAAAAGATTATCACGAATCCCCAAGCGAAATCGTGTTGGAATAACAGATACAGAGACATCGAGGAGTGTAAGCCCCCCCCTGATTAGAATGATTAGAGGTTCCTTTGTATTCAACTCAAATGAGAGACATTACTGTATTTTTTTTGTGTATTTTTCTGTACATTGCGATTGGTTCCTTGTCCCTCTGCGGTGCAGTCCGTCAGGAAGAGGAACTCTATGCCGTTAAAGCGTCTTCGATAAACAATACCGTCGAAGAACATAAAGAAATGGCTCTATGGTGCAGCGGACATCAGTTGCCGGAAAAAGCCAGATACCATTGGAATCAAATTCTCGTACTTGATGCCGACAATGCACAAGCCCGCTCGGCTCTTGATTACATCAAAGACAAATCCGGCTGGATTTTACGTACAGAAAAGTTAGAAAATCGGGGTTTGGTACGGGACAAGGGCGAGTGGAAAACCCGGCAGCAAATCGAAGTAGAAAATATCCTTGCAGAGCAAAAAGCCGCCGTCAATCAATGGCGGAAGAAAATTGCCGTTTTACGGAAATCTTTGCCCAGCCAAAGAGCAGAACAGGAATTGCTCAACATTGATGATGCTCTTGCAAGCGAAGCGTTAATTGATGCCGTTAAATCCGAAAGGGACACGGGAAAAAAAATCATAATGATTCGGGCGGCGGCGCATATTTCCAGTACACAAACGCTGCTTTTCCTTATTGATTGCTCAATGAAGCCGGAAGAACCGGAAAACGTTCGGAACTGCTGCGTTGAAGAATTGCAGGATTGTCTTCAACGGCATCCCGATTCCAGGACAATCATTCAGGCTGCCTATTGTTTGTACTTGAGACCGGAGGCTTATCCGCCGCTGGCAATCAACGAGGCTGGACGGATACTCGGCGAATTGCAGATTGAAGAGGCGGTTGCGATGCTTATTGATGTGTTGGTAACAACGCATAAGTTTGTCCGCAAAGAGGAAACGCAGTCCGACTCTTACAGTACAGGCAATGTCGGATTGAGCAGAGGAGCAAGAACGGTACGGGGAAAAACGGAAAGTCCCAATCAGGGCGTATTGGCAGCATTGAAAAAGTTGACGAACGCCGATTATCAGTTCGACCAGCCGACGTGGCGTAAATGGTATCAGCAGCAGCGGCGGACACCGGAGTTAAACCTGCGGCGAATATAGGAACTTTATGATTGAGCGTTACGGCTGCGCCGCTTTAACTTATTTGTCAGCAGGGCCAAAGAGCCGCCGAGCCGGATTTCCTCGTACTCAATGTGCGGCGGCAAAAACGGTCTGACCGGCGCAAAATTCCAAATCGCCCGAATGCTTTTTATCTTAAGGGACAAATCCGTTGCCTCCTGAACCAGCACCCCGCTTGTTGCCAAAATACATATCGAAGCGTTTGCTTTACTGCCTTCCTCATCCAACTTTTCAGAAGGAAATACCGGCGTGTAACCGATGGTCTTTCCTATCTTGTCGGGATTATCCGAAAAAGCGGCAGTAATACGCAAACCGAATTCGTATAATACCTGATAGGTCAGAATCGCTTCACCAACGTGTCCGACACCGATAAGAATGGCATTGACCGGCTCGTCCCAGCCGAGAAATTTTTCTATGGACTCAATCATATTATTGATAGGATAACCGATTTTCGGTTTACCTTGCAGACCGGTCATTGCAAGGTCTTTACGGATTTGGACGGCAAGTCCCCCTAGCGATAGGGAAATCTGCGCACAAGAAAGGCTGGTTTGTCCTTTGTCCCGCATCTGTTTTGCAAACCGCAGGTAAATCGGCAGCCTTCGGATGCTTGGACTCGGAGGAGAATAATTGAGCGGAAACATAATGAAGCAATAGACAAAGGCTCTAGGCGGACATATACCGAGATAAGCATACACGGAGTAAGAATATAGCGGATAGGCAATGCTTATGCAATATCTATGCAATCGCCGCCAGTAACTGTTCGTTATGCGAGTTCACGATGATTTTGTGTCCCGATTGAACTAATTGCCGGAAGCAATCAAGCAGCGCATCCACATCGGCAAAGTGCAGTCCCGCTGTCGGTTCGTCCAGATAAATTGTTTCTCTGCTGCCTTTCAAGCCCAGCAGATAAGCCGCCAATTTCAACCGCTGCAATTCACCGCCGGACAATGTATTGACCGATTGCCCTATCTGTATGTAATCCAAGCCGGTATCCAATAGCCGCATCAGTCCCTTCTGAATCTTGTTTTGTCCGCGAAAAAAAACAAAGGCTTCCCGCACCGTCATATTGAGAACGTCTGAAATGGTCTTGCCCCGATACAAGATTTCAAGCACCTGCGGCTGGTATCGTTTGCCTTTACATTCCGAACAGCGGATAATCTGGTCGGACAGAAACTGCATATTGACCGTAATGATACCGCAGCCCTTACAGTGTTCACAGCGTCCTGCCGGAACATTAAAACTAAAATGCCGTACCGTGATGTTTTTCGCTTTGGCATCCGCAGTGTCCGCAAAAACACGGCGGATTTCGTCAAAAATTTGCAAATAAGTAACAGAATTAGACGCAGAAGAGCGGGGAAGGGAAGAAGCGGGAACCGGCAGTGCTGATTGTTTGTTTGTGCGGCAATCAATGCCGATTGATAAGCCTTCGATTTTTTCCCTTTTATCCGTTACGGCGGATTTCATCTTTTTCAGATAGGTTCCCGTCAAACTTTTTTCGTCATTGAGTATTTCTTCAACAGTCCCTTGAAAGACAATTCTGCCGCCGTCGGTGCCGGCTCCGGGGCCGAACTCAACAAGATGGTCAGCCGCAAGCAGTAATACCGGATGGTGGTCAATCAGTATCACGGTGTTCCCCCTGTCCCGAAGTTGCCGAACGAAGTCCAGCAGTTTTTCTGTTTGCTCTTTCGTCAAGCCCAGCGACGGTTCGTCAAGAACGTACAGCATATCGACAAGCGGCGAAGCGAGTGCGGCTGTCAGGGCAACGCGCCGCCGCTCACTGTACGTGAGTGCTGACACTTGCCGGTCAAGTGTCAGCATACCAAGACCGGTCTGCTGTAAATATCCGCAGCGGGAAAGCACTTGTTCCCAATCATATTTTATCCGCTGATACTGTCCCTGCGTGAAAGACTCTGCTCTTAAATGTTCCGCAATTTGTTCAACGGTCATCGCCGAAAGTTCATTGATTCCCAATGAATGAATGTCCGCATTGAGCCGCCGTTCAACGAGCGGCGATGAAGAATGAACATCGCAGGCTTCGCAGGTAAAGCGGTTGGAGAATTTCTTTCTGCTCAAAAAACCTCTTGACGCTGCGGATGTTGCCGGCGTTTCCTGGATGCTTTCCGTCTCTTGAACGCAGCATATTCCGCTGCCGAATTCCATTGCTGTTTCCAGCGATTCGATGATGCGGTCGCGGTTTTCCGCCTTAACGCTTATGCGGTCAACAATGACGAGCAGCCCGTTTTTGTACAGATTCGGCGGGAACGGTTCGTCAAGCCGAAAAACCGTATCCTGATACATTACCCGCAAAAAACCTTGTTCTTTCCATATTTCGGCAAAGAGGGCGGCGGATTCTTCAAGCGGCGGTTCAAAGGCAATGAGAACGGAGCGGGATTCTGCCAGTTGCCTTTCCAAATGCAGCGTTTCTAAATATGTCCCAATGCTTTCCGGTGTGTCAATGATAATTTCGCTGCGGCACTTTTGACAAAAGATATGTCCCGACTTTTGCAGTATTTGTGTTAGATAATAGGTTATTTCGGTTGCTTCGCCGACAGTCGCCTTATCATTGTGTTCGAGTTCCTGTTGCCCGACGGCAACAGCCGGCGGAATACCGCTAATATGTTCTACATCAGGTTTTTCAATTTTTTCGAGAAACTGCCGCATTGCCGGTGAAAACGTTTCGATGTACCGGCGTTGCCCTTCGGCATAAAGAGTATCGACGGCGAGCGAGGTTTTCCCGCTGCCGGAGCGTCCGCAAAAGACAATGATTTGTTTTTTCGGCAAATCAATGTCGATGTTTTTAAGATTATGTACACAAACGTTGCGGAGAGAAATCATTGATTTATCTTTTCATCGCGCAGGTATGAAGAACGCAGAGTTTCACCAACATTCCTTCCCTACGGGACGTTTTTTGTCATTCCAACTCGTTAAATGAATACCTATGGGGGGACTAAAACACAAGCAGACTAATCATTCGCCGCTACTCTACGGCGAAAACCCGAACTTCCGCAGCACGGCTTTGCCTTCGTTGGAAATAAGAAAATCAGCAAAACGCTGACTGTAACCGATGGTTTCCGATGTCGTCATCACAATTATCGGTACAGAAATCACACAGCGTTCATTCGGATTGTTCACTATTGAGACTTCTTCACCGAATATCTTTTCGTCCATCAATTCATCGTAAACAAATTTCAGTACCGAGCGGATACGTTCACGATTTTTACTTTTCTTCGCCTCATCGAGCAGAGGTGCAAACATTTGATTAAATTCTTCGGCATACTTTAGCAGAAGGAATTCTTTTACACTTGCGGTGTTCCAAACGAGAGCAGCATCAATTTCACCGCTTTCCAATGCTTCGAGGAGTTCGTATTGTCTGCTGAATTGACGCAGGTTTTCCGGCGGCGCATCGTGTCCGCTGCCAGCATCGGATACTTTTTTTTTAGACGCTGCTTTTTCGGATATTATTTTTGTAACGATATTCCACGATGCTTCGCCGAGACCGTCTATCGCCGGATCAACAATACCGAGTGTGTATTGTCCGTCCAAAACGCTTTTGGCGGAAGTCAACTGTTTGGGATTGTCCGTTGCCGTCAGCAGCGTCAGCGTTAAATGACACAGCGACGGCTCGCCGCTGATAAGTGCCAGTTGACGAAGTTTATTGATTTGATTTTGTGAATCACTCAAAAAAATGTTACCGAAACGCCGGACAGCCAGCGTATTCAGTTGGTTCTTGATGTCCTCGTTCATCTCCGTCTGTACTGTTCTGCCGGCTTTGCCGCCGGACGCAGCATTCCTGTTGGGACTGCTCCGCCACGCTGCCGGCGCAGGAACAGATTCGCTGTCTGTCTGCTCTGCCGTCATACCCGCAGATTCCTCTTCGGTGAGTTTGCCGCGCACCGGAATCATCACCGTCTTAAAGCCGTATATTTCGTGAAAGACAATACATTCTTCCTGCATCACGTACCAAAATGTTTCGCTGCAATAGATATACAACGCCGGCTTTTCCTCCTTTGCGCAGCCGAAAACAACTACGGAGAAGACGCAAAACACGATTGCCTTTACCAGTCTATTCTCTCCCATATACGTTCGTTGTTCCTTCAAAATCAGATGATTTTCCCCCCGGATTCGGCGCAAAAAGATTTGCCGGATTCAACCGCTGCCAAATATTTTTTTTCGGTTCCTCGGCTGCCGTTTGTTCTTCAGGGGAGTTATTGTTACGCCGGTATTCTCTGTTCGGCATCGGCAGACAGTCAATTTCCAATCGGCACGATAATACCTTCGCCGCATCGCCTTGACGCAGCAGTTGGACTACATCGGGATACGTTCCCCCTAAATCCACTACGGCACGAATCACCGCATCGAGCCGGTTTGGTACAGTCCGCTTTTCGTCCACGCCGGTAACCGCAAAGCGGTTGACTGTGACTATTCCCGGTGTTTGACCGTTAATGAAAATCACCGGACCGGCATCAAGACCAAACGGCTGACGCAGCGTTATATCTGTTCCGAAAAGGACAATTTCCGGCAGCCGGTGTAACGATATATGCACCATCGGCTGCACATTGGTCGTAATGCCGTGATAACTGAACGGATATTGTTCACCGAGAATTTCACCCCGTATTGCAGGGTCGAACGGATTGCGGGTTTTTAAGGTGCGGAATGCTCCGTAACGGGTTTCGGCACTCGGCACATGGAGCAAATCCCGAAGCGACATTTCCGCTTCAATATCGTTGCGCATCACTCCCAAAGCCGTCAGCGCATACACACGGAAAGCCGGTTCGTTTTTGGCAATTTCCGTTAAAATCTTTGCCGATGTGCCGTCGCCGAGATGCGCAAGCGATGTTGCCGAATGAAAACGCACTTCGCCATCGCTGCTCGACAATCCCGGCTTTAACGCCTCAATACCTGATTTGCCTACGGCTTCTAATTGAAACGCCGCCTTTTGCGATGTTTCGGGATTTAACAGTTCTGCCTTTAACTTTTCGAGGCGTTCCTGTTGTTTAGCCGGATTTTCATAACACGCTATTGATTGAACAATACGGATGTATCGGGAAATATCATCGGCATAATCGGGATGAATATCAAGAATGATAACCGAGTCGGACACGGCATTGGCGATTCCTTTTCGATGTGAACCGGAGATAAAGAATCGGTGATTGATTTCTTTGGCAATGCGGTCAGTGATAAAAGCCGACTCGTTGCCTGCTTTCATTACCAACGAGAGAGTCCGCGGTTCTTTGGCTGTTCCGCCGTTTAATATCATTCCCTTTTTTAGTCCGGTCGGATTGGAAGCCTCGCTTGCGAGCGGGTCGTCCACGATAATCGGTCCTTCGGCAAAAGCAAACGTTTTACTTTCGCGCAGTTGTCCGCCTATTACCGACATTTCCCGCAGTTTCGTTGTCAACAGTTTTCCGCCTCTTAAACTTTTGGCGGTGGTTTCCGGCGGCAGCATCACTTGCACGTCGAAGCGGTCGTCGCTGCGGCAGCCCGGACGAATATAGCCGAGTATTTCGACAACGGCAGTGGTAGGGCTTGCGAGAATGTCCCGTATGCCTTGTATTCCCCGCCGGTTCATACCATCATAGACTTCTTTGTAGGGCAATGAATTGGCATCATCACCGCCGGTGCCGGAGAGACCGACAACAAGACCGAAGCCGCGCACAGGCATCGGACTTAAATTGCCTACAACGGAATAATCGCCGACGAGCATTGTTTTGCCGTTTTCGATTTCCCTTGCCAACTGTTCCGGCATTAGAGCGTTCTTTTGCGCGTCTTTGTTAGAAAACACATTGGAACAGCCGGTCAGGAATACAAGCGGGATAAGCGAAATAAAAAGGGCGAAAAAGCGCATTGTCTCTAATCCGTGTCTATAAATCCGTACAGCCGCATACGGACTATAATTTTTTCCCGCAGCGGTGTCAAGAGATGTCCGGTCTGTTTTTTATGCCGGAGGTATTGACTTGCTGCTCTTTTATGTCAGAATGACGGCGGGATGAGCGGCAGACTTTTTGACGAAAGTTAACTTTGGCGGCGGTTTCGTTTATGTTTTTAACCAATACAGAATCGTTTCCCGGCAAACGGATTGTTCGGGTTTTAGGTCTCGTGTACGGCAGTACTGTTCGTGCCAAACACATCGGCAGGGATATTGCGGCAGGTCTCAAGCACATATTCGGCGGTGAATTGAAGGGTTACACGGAATTGCTCGCCGACAGCCGCAATGAGGCTCTGCGCCGGATGATTGAGCAGGCGAACACGCTCGGCGGCAATGCGGTTGTTGCGGTTCGGTTTGCGACGAGTTCCATTACACCTCAAGGTGCCGAAGTCCTTGCCTACGGAACTGCCGTTGTCATTGAAGACGATGATACCGAATACGAATGAATGTTACAAAAACACCGCATACATACATCTATTTTTGATAACAGTATTTTTGATAACAGAATCTGTCGTAACGCCGGTTACCGCTGCCGGGCATCTATCGAATTCGTGAATTTCCGTGCAGTGCTTCGGCTGTTTTCGGGGACTTCAGCAACTGATCAACGAGCCAATTCGTATAAACCTTTGCCCCCTTTTCCGTCATGTGTCCAAAATCGAATAGATAATCTTCGTCCGTTCCTTCGTTTGTAATTTCCGCAAAATCACGGCAGATGATGACCGACGAGTCCGGTCGGCGGTTGAGTTCTTGTAACAGTTGAATATACCGGTCATCCGACGTTTTCTGCAAGTTATGCTGCGTCAGATTGAGTTGCCCGTACCACTCCGGCGTAATACAAATGACAACGAAGATTCCCCGCTGCCGGCACAAATCCATCAATCCGTGTACGGCGGCAATTTGATGTTCACTGTATGTGATTTCTTCAGGATTCTTGTCGCAGAAACACACACCGCAAAACTCCGACCGGTTTTTTCGGACTTCGTCTGCGGTTTTACGCAACTCTGGTCGGCAGTTTAGTATTTCTCTGGTCCAGTTCAAGTTATACCAATGGTTTTCATAGTAGTGAAAGGTTTTTTTACGTAACCCTTTAACAATTTTAGAAAACGGTGATCTGCACGACTGCCACACGCCGTATAGAGACGGATTTTGTATGCGGAGAAAAATGTTCCGGCGAAATAACTCCTGTTCTGTCCTAATTCTTTGCGGTGCAATTTCTAAAAAAAGAAAATTACAGGAAGAACATTCATTCGGAAAGCATCGAAGAACATCCAGAACGTCTCTTGCAGTACCAGAGTCCAGGGCAATTTTTGCCGCAGATACTCCCGTAATTTTTTCCAGTTCCTCTATGTGAAAACCGAATCCGCTGAGCGAGGAACCCGCAATCAATATACGGGGACGTTTCGGAGATTTTCCCTGCTCGCTAGTAATATATTCGTTGACAGCACCGTGCAGGTCATTGTTGGGACAAGATATAAGCGGACGATAACAACAGAAGTAAAGGCAAAATCCCGTGAAAAATATTACGAGAAAAAGGAACGACATTTTCGGTCGCGGCAGGTTGCGGATGAGATGAAAGTCGAACATAACGGATTGCAGGTGATGTTATTCTTGTTGCTAAAATTGAAAGTAAATGAACGGGTCGGCATTGTTACCGCCGATAAACGTAATCATAAACAGGGCAACGGCATAAGCCAGCCCGCGCAATGCCGGATTCTTCGGCAGTATCGGTACTTCGCTATTGCGCCGCTCACACAACGTGTCAATCAGGAAAACGCAAATCATATAGAATACAAATGTCGTGGTAATGCCGTTTATCGAGACACCGCCGGAATGGATAATTCCTGACAGATATGCAAGTGCTTCCGGCAGCGTATTTGCCCGAAAAAATATCCACGCAAAGCAGACGAGGTGGAATGTAACAATCATTCCGAGCAGTTTAACAAGCCGCTCTTTTAATGACGGTGCCGTATTTTCTCTTACCGAACCGTTGACCCGTTTTCCGGTAACGGCTTTATGAACGGCAAGATACAAACCGTGCAAGCCGCCCCAAATGATGAACGTCAGTGCCGCCCCGTGCCACAAACCGCCGAGCAGCATCGTGAGCATCAGATTGATATACGTCCGGTACTTTCCGTTACGGTTTCCTCCGAGCGGAATATACAAATAATCGCGCAGCCACGATGACAATGAAATGTGCCAACGCCGCCAAAAATCGGTAATATTGCTTGCCAAGTACGGCTGGCGGAAATTGAGACAAAGTTCGATTCCAAACAACCGGCTTACCCCGCGTGCAATGTCGGTGTAACCGGAGAAGTCGCCGTAAATCTGGATGGCGAAGAGGTATGCACCAAGCAGCAATGTTCCGCCGCTGTAAGCCGACGGATTTGTAAAACAGTCATTGACATACGGGGCAACACCGTCGGCGATAAAAATCTTTTTGAAAAAGCCCCAGAAAATCAGCCGGATACCGTTATAAAACTGTACCGTGTCAATGTTCCGTGCTTTGGCAAATTGCGGAATGAGATTACCGGCCCGTTCAATCGGACCGGCAACAAGTTGCGGAAAGTAACAAACATACAGGGCAAAGTCGATAAAGTTCGTACACGCTTTTTCCTTTCCCCGATACACGTCAATGGTGTATGCCATCGTTTGAAACGTGTAAAAACTGATGCCGACCGGCAGGATGATATTTAACGTTACAAAATCGGCTTGGAGACCGAAGGGGGCGATGACCCGCTCAAACGAATCCGCAAAGAAATTGAAATACTTAAAAAAGCCGAGAATACTGAGGTTGGTAACGATACTGAAGCATAGAACATACTTTTTGTATTTAGCCCCCCCCCCCCAATTTATCCACTTTAACTTATTTTCGGCAAGGAGCAGTCCGCAACAGTAGTCGGTGATAGTTGAAACGGCAAGGAGCGAGCAGAACCGCCAGTCCCACCAGCCGTAGAAAAAGTAACTGATTACGATGAGCCAGACGTTTTGTGGTTGGCGTTTGAGGCAAAGATATACGCCCCAAACAATCAGAAAAAAAACCGGAAACTCCCAGGAATTAAAACGCATTTGTCCTTATTTGTGAAAACTGAACAGCAGCCGGCGGGGATTGTACAAAGAACAAAAAAATGCGTCAAGAGCAAAAACCGTCTTTTTTTTTCTTTATTGATTTTTCAAAAAATGCAATTCTTTGGGGTCAACTATCCAGCCGCGGCACGTTGGTTTTCCGCATAAACATTTTGCAGCCCGGTCGGCAGACCAAGCATAGTCTATCGACAGTTCTTCATCCGGCAAAATGTCTCGAAGAGTTTCGACCCAAATTTCGGCATCGGCATCATCGGCAAACGGCATCTCCTCCTCGTCATTTTCGTCATCCGTTACTTCATCGGTGCGGTTGTCATCCTCGTATTCTCCGCCGCCATAATAACATTCGTCCTCGTATTCTATCGGTTCGGCTGTGCTGTCAAAATCCAATTCGCTGCTGGCTAACACTCCGGATTCAAGTTCTTCGGATTCATTTGTATTTTCTTCCCGCACGTACTGTACGAGTTGACAGTTTGGTTCGCAGGAATGATTTAGATAACAAAAAGGCGGGGCGGGTTCAAGCACTTTTCCTTCGCCGGCACCGATACAATAATCGCTTCCGTAGTTCGGGTCGCTGACAATATGCCCTGCAACGCGTGCGATGGGAGTTCCTTGGGGCATAAAGGCGAAGGCAAAAACGCCGAGTCCGTAAGATGTTTTTCCAATTCGGACACCGCTGGAAAAGACACGTCCGTAATCAGATGACTGTCTGACCGGACTTCCCTGATTTAATTTTTCTGATTCTTCTTCTATGACCATTTTGAACAATACAACGGTTTAATTAGACAACGTTTTGCCTTATTTTCAAGAGTTTCCTCTATATTCCAGGGGCTTGACAAGTTTAGGGGTTAGGTATTTACTTTAACCTTATGTATAACAAGCACTTATCAAATCGTCAAATTGCAGCAATAATTTGTTGCCTTTGCGAGGATTTGACAGCGACGGCATCGTTCGTTGGTACGAGCCGCAACACCATCAATTTCTATTGCAAGGATATTCGCGAGCAGATACTTGCGCAAACATTGAAGGAAAGTCAGCAAGAACCCGGCGCGTTTGAACTCGATGAATCGTACTTTGGAGCGAAGCGGGTACGCGGCAAACGCTGTCGCGGTGCTGCCGGTAAAACACCGGTTTTCGGACGGCTTAAGCGGGGGAGGCAACGAATTTGCCGGAGGAAAGAGTCACGTTAACGACGTTGAAGCCTTTTTGCGGTGTTTTCCTGCGTCGGCAGGTTTGACCGCCGCTTGGTCTTGCCAAAAGAAAATTCGCAAGCCCTTTTATGCCCGCCCCAAACGTCATATACAGCCGGAACGTTATGCGAAATACCAAATGCAAATTTTCTGGAAATATTTTACAAAAGCATTGACATAAAGATGGAAGGCATATATACTGAACAAAGTCCAAATAA
>JAITOZ010000148.1 GCA_031289675.1 Planctomycetaceae bacterium | reverse complement strand
CAATTCACGGCTTTTTTGTTTGAAAAATCCGTGAAGCCGCAAATTGCCGTTTTCGGTTATTTCCAGTAACGAAAAAGAATTGTTCTTCAAACCGGAACCTTCAATCATTGCTGAAATTGTACAATAATGGATTTCGGCAATTTCTTTATAATCACCGCGATGTTCGTGACCTTGCAAAACAAGACGTATCTTGCCGGATTTTTCCAGCACGGCACGAACATGATCTGAATTTTTGACAGCGCACGGCTGTTTATTTTCGAGGTCTAGACGTTGATGCAGAAAACAAATGCTCGGCAATTTCGTTGCTGCCAAATCGGCTTTGAGCCATTCGATTTCCGTGTCCGGAATAATTGTATCTTTCCAATCCGAATTATTCCGACCGTAGGCAACGCCGTCCTGACGAAAACAAGCGTCCAACACAACGAAATGATAATTGTTACTATCAAAGGAATAATACGATTTTTCCTGACCGATTTCGCTGAGAAATTCTTTTTTGGTCAACGTTTCCACACAATGATTGCCGAGTACATAATGCCGTTTATCGGAAATCTTTCGTAATTCCGTATCGATGAGTCGGAGATTCTTTTGGTCTGATTCCACTGATCTAACAGAATCAATCAAATCGCCGAGTTCAACGACGAAATCGAGACGCTGCTTTGCGAATTCGTCGGCGGCAACAGCAAGTTTGGCAGGCGATTCCCTATAATACCGATTGATTTTCATTTCCTTATCGGCATAGTGAATGTCTGTCAGCAAACCGATTCGCAGTATTGACGTTTCCGTTTCGGCGAAAGCGTTTCGAATATCGAATGGCGCAACGGTTAATGTTCCGGTCAGCAAGAGCGTTCCCTGATGCAGAAATGCTCTTCGTCCTAACGATTTACAATCTTTATTGTTGTTCATGTGATTTTAGACCGCAGCCGGTCAGCATTAACAACACCTTCCCGCTGTGCGTTTGTTTCCCTATCGCTGTCAAAAAGGTTTTTACCCTAAACTTTCAATCTGTGCATAGACTTGCTGTTCGGTGAAGCCTTCGATGTCAACGCTTTTCGAGGGACACACAGCAACGCAAGTTCCGCAGCCCATACACAAACCCGGATTGATTCGAGCCGTCCACTTCACGAAATGTCCGCTGCGGTCTTTTATTTCCACCCGCTCTATCGCATTGTACGGACAAGACCGACCGCAAGCAAAACACGCAACGCAACGCTGCTCATCGACTTTCGCAATTTCAGGATCCCGCGTCAGCACCGGTTGGCTCAACATTATCATCACCTTTGCCGCCGCCGCCGATGCCTGCGCCACTGCCTCCGGTATGTCCTTCGGTGCCTGACACGCTCCGCAGACGAAAACTCCCGCCGAATTCGTTTCGACCGGTCGAAGTTTCGGATGCGATTCCGTCAGAAATCCATACTCATCGTAACCGACTCCTAATTTTTGCGCAAGACGTTCCACACCCTGTGCAGAACACATTGCCGATGCCAGCACCACCATATCCGCTTCGACCGTAATCGGCTTACCCGCCAGCGTATCCACTCCTTTGACTATCAGTTTGCCGTCCTCCTGTGTAATTTTTGAAACACGTCCCCGATGATAAATTGCTCCGTCCTGCTCTATCGCTCTGCGGACAAATTCATCGTACTTTTTTCCGCCGCTGCGTATGTCCATATAAAAAACACGGGCTTCACCGTGATGAACCTTATGCTTGTAAAGCATCGTATGCTTTGCCGTGTACATACAGCAGATTTTTGAACAATAATTGATTCCCTTTGCATTATCGCGGCTGCCGACACATTTGATGAACACCACCTTTTCCGGGATTTTGCCGTCAGAGGGACGTTTCGGTTCGCCGTTCGTCGGTCCCGATGCGGATATGAGCCGCTCAAACTGCAAAGAGTCAATCACATCGGGGTACTTTCCGTAACCGTATTCTCCGTATCCTGCGGGAACTGAATCCCCGGTCTCTTTGGATGCCTCTTTTTTATCAATGGTATAAAGTTGGTAGCCGGTTGCGGCAATGATTGCCCCGACATCCTCCGTTACCATTTCGTCTTGGTCTTCATAGTTAATCGCACCGGCAGCACATTTTTTAGAGCAGATACCGCACTTGCCGGTTTTCATTTTTGTACAATGAGCCGCATCAATGACCGGCTTCGACGGCACGGCTTGCGGAAACGGAATGTAAATGGCGGTTCTGTTGCCGAGACCGTAATCGAACGTGTTCGGGATTTTCTTTTGCGGACAGGCATTCCAGCACGCTCCGCAGCCGGTACATTTTTTCAAATCGACATATCGGGCTTTTTTTCGGACAGTAACTTTGAAGTTGCCGACATAACCTTCGACAGATTCGACTTCGGAATAGGTCAGGAGTTTGATTTTCGGGTGCTGCCCGACTTCGACCATTCGGGGCGTGAGGATACACTGGGAACAATCGAGTGTTGGAAACGTTTCGGAAAGTCCCGCCATTTTTCCGCCGACAGACGGTTCTTTTTCAACGAGAACGACTTCGTGTCCGGCAGAAGCAATGTCAAGAGCCGCCTGAATACCGGCAACACCGCCGCCGATAACCATTGCCCTTTTTGTAACGGGAACTTCAATCATCTTTAAGGCGTGATTGTGTTTTACCTTTTCGACTGCCATACGGATAATTTCAACGGCTTTTGCGGTCGCTTCGTCTTTGTTCGGATGTACCCAAGAGCAATGTTCGCGGATATTCGCCTGTTCAACAAGAAAGGGATTGATACCGGCAATTTCTGCCGCCTTTCGAAATGTTTTGAGGTGCATATGCGGCGAACAAGCGGCAACGACAACAGCAGTGAGACCGAGTTCTTTAATTTTTTGGGCGATGAGGTGCTGCCCCGGTTCGCTGCACATATACTTGTATGTTTCGGAGCAATGTACACCGGAAAGTTTGCCGATTTCGGCGGCAACTTTTTCGCAGTCCACTGTCCGGGCAATGTTTTCGCCGCACCAACAGGTAAAAACGCCGACTTTCATATTTTCGGGAACGTAATGAGGTTTTTAGGTTATCTGTGGTTGGTTAGCGGTTCGTGTAATATCAACGCCAGCAGTTCTAGTAGATAGGTCACGTTGACGGCATAAAGACATTTGTCTCCCGCCATCCATCGTCATTCAGGGTTTCGCAAAGAAAACGCAGGACTTCTTGTGCATCGACACCTTGGAACGTAATACAATATCCGGCACCGCTATCCCATCCGAGGACATCTGTTTGGACGGAGATTCTTTGCAAGCCCGGCGGAACCGGCATATCGCAGGCTTGAACGTAACAATAAATTTTCATAATAAAGTAAGGCGCAAAAGCACAAATAATACATAGTATCAGTACCGTCTGTCCCCGCCGGAGATAATGTCTGCCGGACACGATTGCATACAGTGTGCGGCAGATACCGATAATCCAACCTGCTGCTGCAAAAAGGATAACGACAACCGGATACGCTACCCAGCCGTAACTCCAATTCAGCATCAACGAGGCAGCGAGAAAGCCCAATACTGTACAAATATCGACCTCGACCGGAATCCGGTTCGCTATGCGGTTGAGCATATTCAGTAATTCCATTGTTTGGGGACCGCGTCCATTATACCTCATAAATGTCCGCCGTAAAAGCCGGTAACGGCGGACGTTTTCATTGACGTATTGCAGGGCTTGCAGAAGGGTTTGTCGATTACCGCATTGCCGCCGCTGTACCGGTAAGCGATGTTTGACCTTATCGTATTGCTCTGTGTCCATTTAACGGACTGTGATATTTGCAAAAAAACAAGTCAAGAGATATATCAACACGCCCTAACTCTTTTTTGAATAGGAGGCAGATAAAATAACGAACAGATACGAAATTTTTGAATTTGTACTTTTTCCGCGTATCTTTTCTCTAACGGCAAAAGCACAAGATATTCCCGTAATGCTTCACTTTTTTATTATCGTTCCGCAATCCGTCCGTCATACGTAATCACGTACGCCGCAGCGAAACCGGCGGCTGTTGCTGTCCATTGATCGGCGGTTGCTTCCATTGACAGTGTGCAGGTTTCGCCGCTGAGTTGCGGTGTTGACTTAATCTGCAACTGTTCCAGCGATGCTGCATACACCTTGTGTTCGCGGCGGTACTGCCGCTGTTTATAATAAATATACCAAAGTTGACGGCGAAGCAACTCCGTCTTCGGCAGTACCAATGCCGGCAAAGCCCCCCCCGCAGGAACTGCTGAAAACATAACATAAGCCCAGCGTTCGGGACAGTGCATATTGATTTCCCCTGTCGGCGACCAGACCCAATTATTTTCTGCCTGCCGCTTGCCCGCCGCATTCTTCTTGTGAACATACTTGCCGTCCTCAATGTCCGTCTCCCATTCCACACGGGAAAAATTCATCCGCCATATATCCTTGTCCTTCGGCACCGCTTCTATATCCTTAAACGGGATCGCCATCTCCACCGTCCAGCGTTTATCTTCGTCTGCCGGATGATTCTTCGTCCCGAAAAGTTTAACAGCGTGTTTGATACCCTTACTGTCCCAAGAAATCAACATCTTGCCGCCGGGGTCGCGGTACGGTTTCGCCAGAAACAAGTCGAACATTGTATTGCTCGCATTGACTTCAAACTCGAAATAATGATGCGCCGTTTGATTCGGGTCGATAAACACTTCAAAATCGTTATCGTAATAAACGATTTCGTCCCGTTTCAGCAGATACGACCAGATGTGTTTCTCTTCCAGATTTGCGGCAACGTAAACATAATCCTTGTCCCAAAGGATTTTTGCCTGCGTCTTGTAATACGGTACGGGACGCTTGGACAGCGCACCTTCGATGTCGCGGAACTCCTCTGTCCAAAGTGCTTTTTGCCAAACCGCATCATCAATATCGCCGTCAATGACCGGCGGCTGCGGCGCATAGGCGGCAACGTAATGATGCGGTTCTGTAAAGAACCGTTCAAATCCCGTAAACGGTTCCTCCGCCCGCAAAAGACAAACTTGTAACAAAAACACAGACAATAACGTTAACCGTTTGTCTGAAAAAATGGCTAATAACAGCGGCATCGTCATTTGTGATATTGAAGGTCAATGATTGTCAAAGTACCGGCTGCCGGTAATTATCGTTATTATCGTTTTTCTTTTTTAATCGTTTTCAACACTTCTTCGCCGACACCGATTTTATATCCGCTTGAGGAATACAAAATCTCTCCGTTGCGGGAAAGATAAACGGTCAGCGGAAAATTACCGCCTAACTCCATTTTCAACGCCCCTGTTACGGATTGCAACACTTTGCTCCCGTTGTCCGTACCCCAAACGGTTTTTTCCGGCAATCCTTTGAATACCGAAGCATCAAAACCCGCACCGGATTTTGCATCCGGGTTCATAAACAAGACGCCGCCGCCCCATTTATCCAAAGATTGTTTTACTGCCGGAATATCCTGCAAAATGTGCCGGGAAGGTTCTTTGCCCGCATCCAAAAAACAGAGCATCAATCCTTTTTCGTGCGACAACTCTTTTAAGGTCAAGTGCGTGTTCCCATTCAAACTCACTGCCGTATTCATATCCACGTTCCCTAAAACCTGTAACTTTTCTTCGATTTTCGGCAGCCGGACTGTCAGCGTCAGCGGCTTGTCCGCTTTTAACTCAAAGTATTCGCTGGATACTGTTACTGACCCGTCTCCGGCGCGGCTTCCCGCCATCAGACGATAATAACCTTCGTCTAATTTCAATTGATACGGAAATTCGGAAACAAGCGGATTGTCCTCATAATCAAGCGTTTGAAAATCCCCGTCTTGGTAATGCTGCAATGTATAATGCGTACAATAGCCGGGCTTGGTAAGATTGTCCGATGCATTTTGCAGAGTTAACTGAACGGCTTTGCCTGATTTTTCTGTTGTCTTGCCGAAAACTGCATCTTCAAAAACAGCATTCTTCCATTGTCCGTTTTCAAAATACTGCGGTTTGGCAGAGGCGGTGTCAATACGTGCCGGAATACCGAAACTGCGGCACACGGCAACAAAAAAGATATTACGCGACGGGCGGTCGGCTATTTTCAATTCAGCAACCCCGCGCGGCGTTATCGGGCAGCGGCAATAATTTTCACCGTCCCTAATTTCAATGGTCTTTTTTATGTCATCAATTATCTTGATAACATCCCTCCCGCCGCTCCACTGTTCCTGCAAATAACTGCGCCAAGGCTGAATCAATTCCAGAGCAATATGCGGAGAAAGAACGTAAGGCACAATCAGTTCTTCGGGCGTTCCGCTCTTGACTGCCGGATTTTTACGGCTTTGCAGGTGACCGCTTAAGAAATCCGCCGGAGTATCCCGAAGTTCTTTGTCCCTTAACGCAGCAATAAACGGAAACAAGCGGGGATTATCTTTTTCACGAATAATGAAATCACGGATTTCCTGCCAGTTGCCCTGCGAACGGTTCAGCGTTTTCCAGACTTCGTCGGGATTCAGTTGATTTTGCAGCGCTAACTGACGGGCATCGTGTTCGCTTATAAAAGTCTCTTGATAAACTTTGCGGAAGGAACCGGCACCGGCAATCCGCTGCGCTGTAACGGCTTTATTTTCGGTTGTAACCGCTTTTCCCGCCGGTTGTTTAGCAGCAGCGGCAGCCGGTTTTCCTGACGGAGCGTGCATCACAAAATGTTCTTCATAAGTCCGCCCCGGTGTTTGGTCTAAGCGGACAACCGTTAACCCGCTTTCCGGCTCTGATTTTTTGTAACCGTAATAGTCTCCTTTGCTTGCCCAAATCATCAAATCCCCTTCACCGGAGACGATGGACGTTTTGCCGTCTTTATCCGTAGTGTTAGAAACAACGGGATAGAGTTCGGCGTAATTATAGACTTTGAACTGCACTGTCGCCCCTTCTACGGGACGGTTGTTCCCGTCCGTAACCTGCACGTTGACTGTTCGCACCGGAGCGTAATGATTCAAAACGTTGATGATGGAATACCAAGGTGTCTCGCGGTTTTTCGCCTCCGGTCCGTTGTACCGCCCGAAAACAGCGGTATGAACCATCATTGCCCGTTTGGCGGGACCGGCAAACCAGCCGCGGTCTAATCCGGTATCCGGCTCGCACGCTCCCAGAAAATGCCATTTGCCGTCAATCCATACTTCAACCCAAGCGTGATTATCGTTCGTATGCGCCCAGCGCGGCGTGTAACACTGCCGGGCTGGAATTCCTACCGCCCGCAAGGCTGTTGTTGTGAATGTCGATTCTTCGCCGCACCGTCCCCAAGAAGTACGAACCAACGCCAAAGGTGCTGAAGTGCGGGCATCGGTTCCGCGGTAAGAGACTTTTTCGCTGCACCATAAATTCACTTCCAATGCCGCCTCGTACATCGAAAGATTTTTTACCCGGTCTTTCAACTCCTCAAAAAAAACGGAACGTGCCGTATCCAGATTTTCGTTATTGACACGATACACCAGCACGAAATGGCGGAAAATTTCGTCAGGGATTTTTTTGCCCCACGAAAAATAATCACGGGCTTTGAAAGCGGCATCAACCTGTTTGAGAAAAAATTCGCCGCTGTAATCCGCTAAATCGCACAGAGGCATAAAAGCGTACAAAAATTCGAGGGCTTCACGCTGTTCCAGCGAAAGCGACTCTGTGTCAAAAACGGAAAATAACGCTTCGTAACGGTTTGCCGCTTCGATCTTGCGTTTTTCAAACTGTTCGTGAACGTCTTGACGATACGCCTCGTCTTTTAAGAAATGTGTGTCTTTAGAAGACGCTGCGGCAAACGCTCCTGACGGCAGTAATTCCGGCGGAGAGAATACGGCAAACAAGACCGATAACACGAGCAGGCAAGGAATAAAAAATTGTTTCATATTTTTATGTCCGAATAAGGGAAATTCAGAGCCGCAACCGCAAGATTGCGAAAAAATCGCTCCCTTACATTTGCGGCTCCGATATAGTCATAGTACAACAACGAACAACAGTCCGAAGCGCAAGGCTCGTAAGGCTATTTTTCTCTAGCCGGTTTTGTCGGCGCAGCAGGTTCCTGTTGTTGTGCATTGTCCTTTTCCAATCCTTCTGTGGACAAGGCAAAGGCGAAATCATTTTTCCCGCCGCTCTCCACGCTCACCGGTTCAATGCCGGCTGTGGACGGCGAACTGTATTTTAGCGGAATCTGATAAATGATTCGCGGCGATGAAAAACTATACCGCTTATTATACTCTTCCGACGAAAGTCCGAAACCTTCGTTGGTTGATTTCTCAAACAACACGTTGTATTTTCCCGCTACGGCACCCTTGCCGGCTTTCAAACCGCCCGTAGTCAGTTTGAAATTGCCTTTGGCATCGGTTGTTCCGCCGGCAGTGTGTCCCTCATTGGGGTTGACCGGCGAAAAAATGACGTTGACACCTTCCATCGGCGCACCGTCTATCATAACAGTTCCCGAAACGAAAACAACCTTGTAGGGACTCGATTCTCCGCAGCCGGCGATAGTTAACGCAACAATAAATAGTGTAATGGTAATTAAATGTTTCATAAGTATTGTAGTTAGGGGGTTAGTGATGAGTGGCGAGGGTTAGCGGCGAGTGGTTAGCGGCGGGTAATTCGACCTGCGGTCGAAATGGATAACTCGCCGCTAGTCACTCATCACTAGTCACTCACCACTCGCAACTTGCCGCTATCTGTTACGGAACGGCAACGGCATTGCCGTCGTTAATGCAGCCGAGGTCTGCCCAAACACCGTAACTGAAATCCTCACCGTCACTTCCATCTGCCCTTCGCTCCACACAGCGAACAGGCTGACCGCTCGTCGCTTGATAATTATCTGCCGGGTCGTTGCCCGCATAAATCATATCTGCGCCCTGTGCTTGCCAATCGAAGTTCTTCGTCGATATGCTGTCCGACACAAAATGGACGGAACCGTCCATCAGCGCAGCGTTCACACCGCCGGTGTGGTAACTGCTTGCCGTCGGACATATCTTAACAGCGGTTTGGTAAATGGACGGACCGTTCGGCGGCAAAAAGGTAAAAAAGCCTGATCCGGCGGTTATCCAGCCCATCGCACCGTGTCCCAGAGCATAACCTGGTGCCGGAAACGGAGTGTAACTAAGAGCCGGAAAAGGCGTAACGGCAGCACTTGGATTATTCTTGAGGTTCAGTAACGTTTGCGGCGCATAGATCCAAGCGTTGGCTTTATTCGTTTCTCTATCTGCACCGTTACGGAAATTCCCGTTCACCAGAACGCTGCCGGAACGAAATCCTCCATTTGTCGTTTTTCCCAAAGCAGAATTGGGAGTAATTAAGCCTTCAGAAAAGAAAATGACGTTACTCAAACCGTCCGTAATCTCTTCCATTCCCCTCGCAGACCACCAGCCGCATTCCGCCCAACTGCGCGGAAACGGCACCAGCATCGAAGGAACAAGGCTCCCGTGGGAAGCATTTTCAACCATAACGGGTGCCGGAAGGTCGCCGAGGTTGACGCGGTAATTTGTCCACATCGGTTGGGCATCGGTCCAATCTGATGTTGCGGAGTCGGAAGGGCAGAGAAAACCGGCAATTTTAATTCTGGTTAAAGCGTGGTTGATAATGCTGAAACCGGTATTAGGATTGGTTCCGGTTGGATCACCCTTAGCTACTGCGACTCCTGCTTCTTTGATTTGATCCGTAATTCCCATCTGTTCGATAAAGGGGAAGAACAACGGAATCAGGCTGGGGTGTCGGATACGGCAGGGATACCGCCCTAGCAAGTTAGGTCTGGCAACGTTGACGTTAAATGTTTCCCAGAAGGGATCCATACTGTAGCACGGATACCTGTTGTTGACATCGTAAAAGTTGTGGCTTGCGAGAGCAATTTGCTTCAAATTATTGGAGCATTGCATTCTTCGTGCGGCTTCCCGTGCGGCTTGCACTGCCGGAAGCAAGAGGGCAATCAGTATGCCGATGATGGCAATGACGACAAGAAGTTCGACGAGAGTGAAGCCTATCCTATGGGATTGTTCTCTCTCTCTCTCTTACACTTACGTGAGGTCAAT
>JAITOZ010000103.1 GCA_031289675.1 Planctomycetaceae bacterium | reverse complement strand
ACTCATTGTGATTTAAGGACAAACTTTGAACCAATAATTAAGCGGGACTTTCCCTGAAATGTCGGCAACAGAATGTTCAGTCTCCGATTGCCATATCAGTGTAGAGCATAAATCGTCTGATGCCCTCAAAAAAGATAAAAATTTTGTGTCTTTTTTGACTGGGTTGCTTATGATTTGGATTGTCTTACCGATTATAACGGGCTTCTATAACGATTACTTTACGGCGACGGAGAACGCTGTGCCGCCGGCTTTGCCGAAAGTAATTTGCCCCCACTCCGCCTCCGCTCCCGTATTAAACTTCGTTAACCGCTGCATATCCACAACGTATTGCTGTAAAAACTGTTTATCAAAATTTGCCCGGCTGAAAAGACGGCGTTGATAAGATAATTCGCCATCAAGCGAATCGAGATGAATAGACATCATCGGTTTCATAATGTCCTGTGCATCTCCATTGCTGTTGATAATAGTACCTGACGAATTAATTGTTACAGAATACGCCGAAGTGCTTCCTGGAATGCGCAATAAACTGCTCAACTCTTCCGGCACATTGTCCAGTGCCGCCTGGTCGGACAGCCCCTTTTGAACCGTTATCCCGTTTTTATAGGCAAAAGAGAGTGTAAAATCATCATTTTTTTCAACGCCCTGTGTTACACGATTTTCTTTGGAAAGCAGCATATACATTGACTCATACAAGGCAAATTCTTCGCCTCGCAATGTTTCCGTAAGAGATGTGCTGCCGTCTTTATTTCGGATGTACGGCTCACCGGTAAATCCTGACAATTCATCATAACGTTCAGGATTCAACTCAAAATCACCAAGACAAACACCATATTCACGCTGTAAAACGGCATCAATATCTTGACGTAAAACAGCCTGAGCAATATCTGAAGGGGATGCCGGCGAATCCTGCCGTTTCTCCATCATAGCACGAAACCCATAAGTATTGATTAAATCCCGTGAAAGGGATGTATCGGCATTGAGCAATTTTTCAATGGTCTCTCGTTTGGATTCGCCAACTCCTTCACCGATGATAATTTTTCCGTCTTGATTGACAGAAAAATTAAGTGTTTCTTTATCAGTGAGGATAATACCGTTAGATTTCAAAACGTCAGCGATTTTTTTATCAACCAGTTCCAATGATGATTGGGCTTGTGAATAAACTGCCGCTGTTTTTTGATTTCCATTGGAAATTTGCCAAAACTGGTCAAACGTAAAACTATTTGTGCTGATGCCTGCCCAAGCGTTGATGTCAAGATGTCGGGAATGCTCTGCCCGATACTGTTCCAATTCGGTTAATTTATCCCTTCTTTCTTCAGAACAGTTATTAACCACACGCGTGTCATAGGAAGGTATTGTTGTACCGAACCAAGTATCAAACCTCCTTTCGGCAGCCTTTATTTGTTCCTCGAATTTTTCTATCAAGCCAAGTTTTTCGGCGGAGACGACTTGAACGTTTTCGAGTTTGTTGTATGCTTCCAGTCCTTCTGCGGAAATGGTAACGATATCGCCGGTCGGTTCGGTGTCAGTCGAGACGGATTTTACAGCAGCATCGGTCGTTTTCAGAGCGGTGTATGCGGCTGCGCTGGTTGTCAGGGATGCAATTAAAG
The DNA here is from genome assembly GCA_031289675.1 of Planctomycetaceae bacterium. GTDB lineage: Bacteria > Planctomycetota > Planctomycetia > Pirellulales > Thermoguttaceae > WRKP01. Next base: position 14,438 of record JAITOZ010000103.1, on the reverse strand, counting down.
CGGTCATCACTCGCTATGCCGTTATCTGGTAAGGGAAGTATGGTACTCGACCGTACGTGAGTATCGACTAATCTAGAGAACCATCCACATAAAAAATTGAAGAAACGAACAGCACAACTGGTCTGATTAGACAATCATTGGATGTTTTGGTTTAGAGTATAAGGATTTTAGGGGTTATGCTGATGTTCTTTAATAATTTTACCTCAATCTGGTGCTGAAACACTGCCGCTTGACATCCAAATTCAAACGGTTACAATGGGTCACAGTATATTGATGTGGTCGTTGACCAATAACCTCCAACAAAAGGAAAAAAATGATTTCTCGCTCGCATACTTGGCGTATTCTGTCCGCTGTCGCATTCAGTTTGTTGTTTCTCGGCACATCCAGAGGATTTGCCCAACAATATCCTACCCTGTTTTTGGATGTATGCCCAGGCAGTTACTATTCCTGCACGCAACACCACCCAAATATACCGATTGGTTTGGGATCCATTACTTTTACCGGCGGTGGGCATGCGAATGGTGTCCAGTGGCAGGCAGTACGTCCTAGCGGTGCAACCATTGTTTCCGGCACGTATGCAAGCAGTCCAGTGTATCAGCAAATCGGTCCCGGTGTGCTGTATCGTTTGCGCACCAATGGGTCGTATTACGGTTTTCGGCATAAAGGTGCCTGGGCAACCACACCCGTGCGGGAATACAGTAATGTCGCAAGCAATAATTGTTGTGTCGAGATAAGCCCTGTTATGATAACAACTATCAGCCAGTTATATCCCCCTATGAATACCTATGAGAGGGGGAACCGCGTATTCACTTCGATTTCGGGTTTGACAATTCCGGCAAAGTCAGCGATATACGTTAAACTGCCAAATGGGACGGGAATTCAAAATTTGCCTGTTTACATTGTTGATCCCGACGGGTATCAGGTAAACACGGAACTTCGCAATACCGACTCAACGGGTAAAGTCGAGTATTGTATCCCAGCCAGAGTTGACATTACAGACGACGCGGGAATTTCACTTTGGTCGTCCTGTGATGAAACGTGGAGTAATTCATTGATTGGCGGAAAAATTCTTGTTAACTACAAGGGCTTTTATCATTCCACAACGATACCGGCAGATGTTGCCAGCGGCATTACCAGAACGATTACAGTACCGAATGATTCCACGGCAACGATTTACCGGCTTGGTGCGCTGAAAGCCAACCAAGCCGTTTATGTTGCAAATGCGAATTTGACGCAACTCCTTAGTAATGCGTCTATTGCGACCAACACGTCGGGGCAGGCGGCGTTTGCCATTCCGAACGGTACGCAGTTCCGCTTTTATGTTGAGGATACCGACGGTACTGCATCGTATTCCGATGCGTTGACGGCTCCTAACAACGGGACAATCAGGATGGTCGTCCAAAATATGCCGACTCTCACCGCACCGGCTAACAATACGGCATTCAGTACCTCTTCGGCAGCAAGTTTTTCGTGGTCAAGTGTAACCAATGCGGCAGATTACGTTTGGTACATACGTCCCAGCACTCAATCTAATTACAGCGGTTACAGTATGACCGCAAACGGCATCAACGCTCAATTCGGTGTTGGAACGTGGTATTGGGTTGTTTGCGCCCGCGATTCCGCCGGCAATGTGATTGCTCAAAGCCAGATACGGAGTTTCACCGTGAGTGCAGCGGGTACTCAATCGCTTGCCTCGCCGCTTAATGCTCCTGATAATGCCGGTGCTTCGGTAACGATTACATCGCCGAATGTTTCAGCGGTGAATTCCCAACCGGCGGCATTCGCCGATACATCGGAGTTATCCGAACAAATCGGGGAGTTGGAATACGAAACACTCTACGGCGAATACGAAGAGTTGTTAAACCTCTATTTCGGTTTGTAAAGAGGGTTGTGTCAGGAATTTATTGATTGAGTCGTAGAAGTCCCTTATTTTTCCGTATGTTAACGTTCATTCCAACAAATTTATAACACTACCGTAAAGAGTGTAAAGTACAAAGGCTTCAGAACCGCTGTCGCAAGACAGCGGTTTCGCTGCGCAAAAATGGGTACACAACAAATTCTGGGGCTGGCATAGATGATTGCCTAAAAAGGGGCGACTCTTGTATTGTTCTAACCCACTTTTTCAGAGCGGTCAATCGTTATTTTGACGCTCCGCATATTCGTTCTCTGAAATACCTTCTTGACTGTTTTTCACCGGCGATGTAGAATGGGACGAAGAATTCCGTAAAACTCTCACCATTCACCATTAGACTATGATGAAACACGCTGCCGTAAAAAATGCTGCGGTAAAATTCGCCGCTGTCCTTTGTTTTGCTCTGATTGCGGGCTTCGGTGTCGGTGCGTACGCCGCCGTTCCTGAATACACTTCCGTCGGGGAAATAGCCAAAGACGAAAATCTTTATCGGGATTTTCAGGTGCAGGGCGAATATGAAGTCACCGGAACGCAAGTGCCGGTCGGCTGCAATATTATTGCCGAAGGCAGCGGCAAGTTTCGTACTGCCGCCTTCAAGAAAGGTTTGCCTCCCGCTTCTCAGCGCGGCGATGAAAAACAAACCGGTACAGGAGAAATCAATGCCCAAGGTTACTTCGTCTCGTCAACCAAGGACAGCGATGTACAGATAGAGTTCAAAATTGCGCCCGGTACATTGACCGCAGCGGTAAAAGGAGACTCGCAGCCGGTACTGCGTAAGGTCGAACGCAAGAGCCCGACACTCGGCTTGAAAGCACCGGAAGGGGCGGTCGTACTGTTTGCCGACGGTAAAGCATCCGACCTGTTCACCAAAGCGAACGTAAACGAAACGGACAAAACGCTTTGGGCGGAAGCCGAAACGAAGCCCTTTGAAAAACGTCCTTACACTTTGCACGTTGAGTTTATGACATCTTATATGCCGACCGCACGGGGACAGGGACGCTCCAACAGCGGCGTTTACATTGATGAACGCTACGAATGTCAGATTCTCGATTCCTTCGGTCTCGACGGCAAAAACAACGAATGCGGCGGCTTTTATCAGCAAGCCGAACCGAAGGTCAATATGTGTTATCCGCCGCTGCAATGGCAGACTTACGATATTGATTTTGCTCCGGCAAAGTACGATGCTGACGGAAAAAAGACGGCAAATGCAGTCATTTCGGTCAAACATAACGGCGTAGTGATTCACGATAAATTTGAGCCGAAACACGAAACGCCGGGAAGAAAAAAGGAAGGAGCCGAACCGCTCGGTCTCTATCTGCAAGGACACGGCAACAAAGCGCAGTACCGCAATATCTGGCTGAAATATAATTGATGATGCGAATTAGGAAGTACGGGTTTCCCCCTTAAAGTTAAAGGTTTCCGTTTATGAACACTGCCCAATACGTTATTCCCCGCGGTTATAAACCGGCTTGTAAGGTTCGGGAAATTGAGACTGCCATCAAAGGAATCAAAGACCATTTTGAGCAGTCGCTTGCCTCGCAGTTAGGTTTGCAGCGTATCACCGCTCCGCTTTTTATCGACCCGGCAACGGGACTTAATGACAATCTCAACGGCATCGAAAAGCCGGTTGAGTTTTACGCTGCCGGTCTGAATAAAAATGTCGAAATCGTCCAATCGCTGGCAAAGTGGAAACGCTACGCCCTTCATAAATACGGCTTCAAAGAGGGCGAAGGACTTTACACCGATATGAATGCTGTCCGTCCCGATGAAACTCTCTCGCCTATTCACTCATTTTACGTTGACCAGTGGGATTGGTGCAAGGTGATACGTCCCAGACAGCGGAGTTTGACGTTTCTCAAAGCGGCGGTCGAGTCGATTTTTACCGCCGTCAAATCGACCGAATACTGGGTTTGTTCCCGGTATCCGCAAATCAAGCCGATTCTGCCGGACAAAATAACCTTTGTTACGTCGGAGGGATTACGGTCGCAGTATCCGAAACTTTCGCCTAAAGAACGGGAGACGGAGGTATGCCGCGAAGCCGGTGCGGTGTTTGTTATCGGCATCGGCGGTGTGTTGGCGGACGGCACGATGCACGATGGGCGTGCGCCGGATTACGATGACTGGTCAACGCCGCGGACGGGCGGTGTCGGGTTGAACGGCGACATAATGCTGTGGCATCCGAAATTGGAGACGGCTCTTGAAATTTCATCAATGGGTATCCGTGTCAATGCGGAAGCGTTGCGGCGGCAGTTAATGATTCGCCGGTGTGAAGATCGGGCGCAGTTACCGTTTCACAGGGGGATTTTGAGCGGAGAATTGCCGCAGACGATTGGCGGGGGCATTGGACAATCCCGTTTGGCATTATTTATGCTTCGGGCTGTCCACATCGGCGAGGTCGCTTGCGGCTTGTGGAGCCGCGAAATGATTGAATTATATGCCGCCGCCGGAATAACGCTGCTGTAAAAATGCCGCTGAATGAGCCTTGAATTTTGCTTGACAAAGTTTCCCTCATAAAATACACTGATTTTATGAGGATACGCAGGACGGGTTTGTTTCAGAGGTGGGAACGACCGCCGCACGAAGGTAATTATCGACAAACGAATTCAGCGGCTTTCTGAAGGTAATAGCGGTGATAGCCGACCTGTCGGAGAGGGAATATCGGAGATGCGTATTCATTACGGACCCGGCTATCGGATTTATTACAAAAACACAGGACAAAAATTTGTTCTTTTATTGTGCGGCGGCGATAAATCGACACAAGAACAAAATATTAAATCAGCCAAACAACTGGCGGCATCCATCCTGCAATGAAAGATAAATACAATGACAGAAACTACCGAAATCAAAGATTGGGATATGGCGGAGAACATCAAAACAAAAGAGGATGTCCTTGCCTACCTTGAAGGAGCCGTCGAGGAAAACGACCCGCAATTTTTGGCAAAGGTTATCGGTTACATTGCCCGTTCCGAAGGAATGAATCAAATCGCCCAAGAGTTAAAATTGAAACGGGATGAAAATATGTCATTTGCCTCCATCGTCAAAATGCTTTCAGCACTGGGGTTCCAATTTTCGATTCAGCAGCGCAAAGCGTTATAAAGAACGGGAAGCGGCAAAGTGAACGTATTTGTCTGATTAAGAGGCTTGCATTTACCCCCCCCCCAACCCTGCCGGGCAGATGGGGGTGTTTTTGCGTAACAATAAATATGGCTGTAAATAATTCGGCGGATAATCTGTCTTCGAGTTCGATACCGGTTTCGGCAATCCCGACCAAAACCCGCAGCGAGCGCATTGCGGTGCGGTCTGCCGCCTCCACCCGTCTCGAAACCTGTATTGCCTTTCTCAAAAAAGATTATACGGGGCTTTTCCTCTTTATTATGCTGCTCGCCGCTTTGGCAACGTGTATCATCATCGAAGCGTGGAATCCGCCCTTCCGGTATCGTCTTGATAACATAACCGAACGAGCCGTTGTTTGCCGGACACCGTTTTCCGTAGCAAGTCCTCAGGGAAAACGTTTTGCTCAAGACAGAGCAAGATGGGACGCTCCGCACGTATTTTCTAACGATGCCCAGCCGCTCACGCAGGTTCGTGAAAGCCTCTGGAATACCGTTGCGGCTCTCGTTAATGCCCAAACGCACAGTCATCTCGATGAAAAAGGGAAAGCCTCTTGGCTCGATTTTCTCAAAACGAACAATACCGGCAGTGTACCGTCCGATACGGAGACGGCACAAATGTTTGAGGTTTTCGTTTCTTATTTCAAAGATGATACCAATTTCGGTCAGTTTCTTAATAAATTAAAACGTGTTTTTACGCCTTTTGAAATTCACGGTATCTTGTCGGCTCTTCCCTACGGACCGGAACAAGGCGGTCAGGAACAAATCCTTGTTTATCGTAAAGGCGACCCGCCGGAAAGTGCTGTTTCCCGCAAAGTCAGCGATGTGTTGATACGCGACGGTGCTGTCCTGAAAGAGGCACTGATGCGGGACTTCGGTAATGCCGTTCTCGCTGACCAGTTATTCAACTGGATTTTGCCGAGACTCAAAGACACGCTGCAAGACGACCCGGCAGCAACAGCGGATGTCGAAAACAAAGCCGCCGCAGCCGTAGAAGATGCCTATCGGTCGTTCACTTCCGGGCAGATGATTGTCAATGCCGGCGTTGCCTTAACGAAACCGGAAATCGACTTGCTCTATGCTGAATATCTCGTTTCACTGAAAAACCGGCGTATGATGGATAATTTCCTCAGGTTCTTGTCCTTTGCCGGAACGTTTTATATTATTCTCGTGATTGCCGGCGATTTTATCCGGCGTTTGGAACGCCGCCGTCCGCGCACGCCGAAAGAACTCATTGCCTTGACGTTCGGTCTGACGGCGGCAATGGCGATTGCCGAAGCGATGCAGTCCATTTCCTACACCAATGCCGAGTGGGAAATCCTGCCGCTGCTCTTTTTTGTTATTATTGTTTCAATAACCTATTCGTGGGAGTTGGCAACCGTTATTGCGTTTATCCTGATGCTATTCACAGCGGCAGGACGCGGCGGTTCTTTCAGTTTTTTCATCCTTTTGCTTGCTGTCTCCGTTTCCACAACGATTCAATTAGAACGGCTTCGGTCAAGAAAAAAACTTGTCATTGTCGGTGCTGTTTCCGGTCTTGTCGGTGCCGTGTTAACAGCGAACATCGGCATTATTGACGGAAGGACATTCGACACTGTACTGATAATGGATTCGCTGGCGAACTTCTGCTGGATATTAGGAGCCGGAGTTGCCGCAACGGCAGTTCTTCCGTTTATTGAACGTTCTTTCGGTATTTTGACCGATATGTATCTGCTGGAACTCGGCGACCTTTCACGTCCGCTGTTACAAAAACTGATGCAGGTTGCCTCACCGACATACGGGCATAGTATGCAGGTCGGAATGATTGCCGAAAATGCTGCCGATGCTATCGGTGCGAGAGGTCTGCTGACCCGAATCGGGGCATACTATCACGACATCGGCAAGACGATGAGACCGGAGTATTACAGCGAAAATCAGGGCGGAGGAGACAACGTTCACGACCATCTGGCTCCGCAGGTCAGCACGCTGGTACTCATTTCCCACGTGAAAGACGGCGTGCAAATTGCGAAAGAAAATCATCTGCCGAGACCGATTATCGACCTGATTGAACAGCATCACGGAACAACGGTGGTGCAGTTTTTTTATGTGAAAGCCGGAAGTAAATCCCAAGAAGAAAGCACGTTCCGCTATCCGGGTCCCAAGCCGCGGACAAAGGAAGCGGCTATTTTGATGATAGCGGATTCGTGTGAAAGTGCCTGCCGAAGTTTAGGGACGGGCATCGCTCCCGGAAAGGTGGAAGCGATGGTACGGCGTATCATTAAGGCAAAACTGGACGACGGGCAATTTGATGATTCCGCTTTGACCTTGACTGAACTCAAAACGATAGAGTTAAGCGTCATTAAGTCGATAGTCGCTTCAATGCACGGACGGATTCAGTATCCTGAACCGGAAGAAAAGGAAATAAAACACGAAGGACACGCCGAAAAATACAATTCTGATGTGTCCAATCGTTGACTCGCTGCTGCGCTTCCGATACTATTAACCCCTGCAACTCATCTTCATAACAATGTCGAAACGCTATATTTCACAACTCAAAGACAACGAAAAAGTGTCGGAAGTCTTTTTGGTTTCCGATAAACAAATGCGGACAAATAAAAACGGCAACTATTATCTGCAATTCAATCTTGCGGATAAAACCGGTATGATATGCGGTCGTCTCTGGAATGTAACCGATGCCGCGTTTTACGATTTTCAAAACGGCGATTATGTCAACGCCGAAGGTGCTACGCAGCGTTATCAGGGAGTTTTGCAGTTCATCGCGAAAAATCTCACAAAAATCGACCCGGTCAGCATTGACACGGCAGAATTTGTCCGCTTTCAATCTATTGACGTTCAAAAAGCACAGAACCGGCTCAAGGAATTACTGCGGACAATCACACATCCGGCTTTGCAGGTTCTTGCCGAAAGTTTTCTTATTGACGATGTCTATCTTGATTTATTCAGCAAAGCACCGGCAGGCATAAAACTGCATCACGCTTATCCAGGCGGTTTGCTCGAACATACGCTTCAAATGATGGAAATGTCCATACGGGCTGCCGAATTGTATCCGGTGCTGAATCGGGATTTACTGCTGATGGGGGCGTTCCTGCACGATGCCGGTAAAACGCGGGAATTGGCTTTTACCAGCGAAATGTTTTACACAGACGAAGGACAAATGCTCGGACATTCGTATTTAGGTACAGAAATTCTTAACACGAAAATTGCGGAAGCGGAAAAGTTGTCGGGCGAAGTGTTTGACACAGAAACGGCAATGCTTCTGAAACACCTTTTGATTTCACATCACGGCGAATATGATAATCAGGCGGCAAAATTGCCGATGACGCTCGAAGCCCAAACGCTGCATTTCATTGACTCAATCGACTCAAAAATAGCGGAGTATCAGAAGTATATTATGGAAGACCCCAATCTCGGCGGTCATTGGACGGATTATCTGAAAGGCATTGACCGGAAATTGTACAAAAAAGGAATTACGGGATAATGCACTGGAACGATGTTTATTTGCAGGACTGCCTTGACGGAATGAAGCAACTGGAAAGCGGAAGCGTTGACCTTGTCTTTGCCGACCCGCCGTTTAATATCGGCTACTCGTATGATGTCTATCAGGACAACCGCAGTGAAGGAGAATACGTCCGCTGGTCGAAAGACTGGATGAACGAAGTCCATCGTGTTTTGAAACCGGACGGAACGTTTTGGCTTGCCATCGGCGATGAAAAGGCGGCGGAACTCAAAGTATGCTGCACTGGGGAACTCGGTTTTATCTGCCGCTCCTGGGTTATCTGGTACTATACCTTCGGAATGTACTGCAAGCAGAAATTCACAAGGTCGCACGTGCATTTGTTTCACTTCGTCAAGGATGCAAAAAGTTTTACCTTCAACGGCGAATCGATTCGTATTCCCAGTGCGCGGCAACTGAAATACAACGACAAGCGTGCTAATCCGAAAGGCAGATTGCCGGACGATACCTGGGTGTTGATGCCCAAAGAAATCGAAGCGGAATTCACAGCGGATAAAGACACGTGGCTTGTTTCGCGGGTCTGCGGTACTTACAAAGAGCGTGAAGGCTGGCACGGCTGCCAAATGCCGGAAGCGGTTTTAGAGCGGATTATTCTGGTATCAAGCAATGCCGGTGAAAAGGTACTTGACCCCTTCGCCGGAAGCGGGACAACGCTTGCCGCTGCCAAAAAACTCGGCAGACAATATATTGGCTTTGAGATTTCCGAAGAGTACCGGCAGCAGTGCCGAAAACGGTTGTCCGCTATCTTACGATAACTCTTTATCAATCAAAAGCCGAATAATTTGATACAGAGATACAAACCGGTCAAAACCGCCAGCACGGCAAACAAAACGCTGACGGCATATCGGCGGGACTTCAGTTCTTCATCGCTTACCGGTACTGTATTGTCCTGTCCCGATACACCAATATCTTGCGGATACTCCGATAGTACCCCTTCGGTATTGCCGTCCGATGCACCGTTCACATCACCAATAACCCCTGACGGCGTTTCACTGACAAGCACATTAGGGAAACGCCGAAGTGCCGTCGGCTTACTGACGCTGTGCAAAGGCGGTGTCGGGAATTCATCCGGCGCATAAATCTTAACCGAAGAGCCGCACTTCGGACACAGCAAAACCTGACCGATCAACTCATCGTCTTTAATCATCAAATCCGAGCGGCAAGCTGAACATGTCATTTGAAACATCCGTCACTCTCTCCCCTAATGCGTTACCGCCTTCACTGCAACAACGCTGTTGTGTCCGCCGAAACCTAACGACATCGACAATGCACTGCGGATACGACCGGCACGTCCGGTGTTCGGAACGTAATCTAAATCACACTCCGGGTCGGGGTTGTCCAGGTTGATTGTCGGCGGACAAAACCCCTCGTAAACGGCAAGCGTTGTAATCACCGTCTCCATTCCGCCGCTTGCTCCCAAAGCGTGTCCTATCATACTTTTCGTAGAACTGACGGCTAAACGATAAGCATTTCCGCAAAATGCCGATTTTAACGCTTTTGTTTCCACCGGGTCGTTCGTCGGAGTCGATGTTCCGTGCGCATTGACATAATCGACATCCTCCGGTTTCAAACCGGCATCCTCCAAAGCCAGACGAATTGCTCTCGCCCCGCCTTCGCCGTCCGGGCTTGGTGCCGTGATATGATATGCGTCTGCCGTTGCCCCGAAACCGGCAAATTCGGCGTAAATCTTTGCCCCGCGCCGCTCGGCGTGTTCCAATTCTTCGAGAATGAAGATTCCCGCCCCTTCGGACATCACGAAACCATCGCGGTCTTTGTCAAACGGACGGCTTGCTTTTTGCGGCTGGTCGTTAAATCCGGTGCTTAACGCTTTGAGTTGGGTAAAACCGCCGATGCCGAATTCCGTTATCGCACTTTCTGTCCCGCCGGTGAGCATTACATCGGCGCGTCCGCAGCGTATCCGGTCAAGGGCGAAACCGGCGGCATCCGTTCCCGAAGCGCAGGCAGTGACGAGAGTATGTGCCGAACCTTTGATGCCCAGAAGCATTGATACATTTCCGGCGGCTTCGTTGGCTATCATTCGGGGAACAGTCATTGCCGGTATTTTCGATGCGCCTTTGCAGTAAAGTTTGATATGCGCTTCGTCATCAATTTCCAAGCCGCCGATGCCGTTTCCGAGAATGATGCCGCAGCGGTCAATGCCGGTGAAGGTAAAGTCATCGAGACCGGCATCTTTCCACGCTTCCTGTGCGGCAATCATTGCGAACTGCGAAAAGAGGGCGGTACGTTGGCAGGTGCGTTTGTCGAAAAAATCTTCGCCGTTGTAGTTTTTGACTTCGCCGGCAATTTTGCACGAGACGTTGGCGGTATCGAATCGTGTGATGGTATCAATACCGCTTTTTCCTGCTTTGATATTTTCCCAAAAGGGTTTGACCCCGATGCCGAGCGGACTGACAATGCCGAGACCAGTAATGACAACGCGGCGCATAGTGCAATAGTTTTAGTTTTGGGTGCTGTAATAGTGTCGTACAATTATACAAATTCGGAACCGCTGCCGCAAGACAGGCAAAACGCCGCCCTATCACATTTTGACCGGTGTCCGCTTGGCACCGGTTATCAGTTCACGGATTCTTTTTTCCGTCAAGCCTTTTGGAACAGACGAACCGGCATCGTGATGAATCCGCTCCTCAAACACCGTACCGTCAAAGTCATCCGCTCCGTAAGATAAAGCAATCTGTGCCAACGATTCGCCCAATGTCACCCAATACGCTTTGATATGCTCAAAATTATTAAGTATCAACCGGCTGACGGCAACGGTCTTCAAAATTTCGTTTGCCGCTATCGGCTCTGCATTGATTTGCGTATTCTGCGGATGAAACACCAGCGGCACAAAACAATCGAAACCGTTCGTTTCATCCTGCAATTCCCGCAGTTGCAAAAGATGTTCGATACGGTGCTGCCGGGTTTCCAGATGTCCGAAAAGCATTGTTGCGTTCGTAGGAATACCGAGTTTATGCGCCGTCCGATGCACTTCAAGCCATCTGTCGACGGGTATTTTATTGGGGGCAATTTTTTTACGGACTTCGGCATCGAAAATTTCCGCTCCGCCGCCGGGCATTGAGACAAGTCCAACGCTTTGTAAATCCCGCAGAATATATTCGATACTCTTGCCGGTACTTTCCGCAAAGGCAAAGATTTCAACGGCTGTCCAAGCCTTCAATTTGATTTTAGGGAAGGCGGAATGAACGGACGACATTATGTCCCGATACCAGGAATAAGGCTTGTCGGGATGCACGCTGCTTACGAGATGCAGTTGTGTTGCACCGAAATCGGAAGCGTTTTGCGCCCGGCATAAAATTTCGTCAACCGTTAAAGTATAAGCATTTTTATCGTCAGACCGGCAGGCAAAAGCACACAAAGGACAACCGATACGGCAAATATTCGTCGGGTTGATATGCGCATTGACAACATAATAGGCCTTATCTCCGTGCCGCTGCCGCCGGACTTCATCCGCTGCCGAAGCGAGTTGGTGCAAACCGGCATCGTAGAGTTGACGAATAGAGTTGACGAATAAATTTGACGTTCGTGAGTTGTTCATTATCCATTGTCAACGATTCCGAAGTCTCTGACGGTGAAGAGGCTGTAAAACTTGTATCCTTTCGAGGCGAACATTTCTCCGCCGCCTTCGAGCCGGTCAATGACAGCAACCACGCCTTCGACTCTTGCCCCTACGCCTTGTACCCTTTCAATAGCATCAAGCGATGAGCCGCCGGTGGTAACAACGTCTTCGACAATCACGACCCGGTCGCCGGCAGTAACAGGACCTTCAACGAATTGATTCGTGCCGTGTCCTTTGCTTTGTTTACGTACCATAAAACCTTTGAGAGAGATATTCTGAAAGGCGGCAACGGTAATGACGGCGGCGGTAATCGGGTCGGCACCAATAGACATTCCGCCGACGGCTTGCGGCAGCGGCGGTTCCGCTTGCAGAATCTCTAAAATGCCTTCGCCGATAAGTTTTGCTCCGACGGAATCGAGTGTAACTTGCCGGCAATCGAGATAATACGCTGCCTTTTTACCGGAAGCCAAAGTAAAATCGCCGAATTTGAGCGACTTTTCCAAAATAAGGGATTGCAAACGTTCTTTGTCGTACATTAGGAGAACAAGAGTCAAATGCGCAGTATGCTGCAATACATTGTCGGCTATTCTTTGTCAATTATCAACAGCGGGAATATTTGTCAGCGGCAGACAATTTTCTAACGATGCCTTTGCCTTATATAAAATGTTTCCGGGAACAATTATTTTATTTTTGCAGCAAGACAAATTATACCGGATTCGATATAATCGGCAGGAGAAAATTAGTAATAGGAGAACGCTTCTTCCTGTTTTTTTATAATGCCGCAGACCTATCTCCCCCCCCGCTCACAGATGTCCCGTCCCACATTCACACAACGTGTTTTTTATTATTCCATTCGGCTGCCCATCAATCTTTTTTTTATGATTTTTTACGCTGTCCGCTTTTACGGTTATAATAATATGCCCTGCCGCGGCGGGACTGTCGTCATCTGCAACCACCAATCGCATTTTGACCCGCCGCTGCTTGCCGCCGGTCTGCGCCGCCGGCTCAATTTTCTGGCAAGAAAAACCTTGTTCCGCTTCAAACCCTTCGCTTACATCATCAAACAACTCGATGCCGTCCCGCTGGAACAAGACGGCATCGGCTTTGAAGGACTGAAAGAATCGCTCAAACGCTTGCGGAACGGTGAAATGCTGCTCATCTTTCCTGAAGGCGAACGCTCTTGGGACGGCAGCATCGCCCCGTTTCTGCCGAATTCGTTGTCGATTGCACAGCGGAGTAAATGTACGATTTTGCCGACAGCCCTCGCCGGATGTTACGAAGCCTATCCCCGAACGCAAAAGTACCCGAACCTTTTCGGAAAAATTCGGGTCATCTACGGCAAACCGATTTTATTTGACGAAATCAAACATTTGTCCGAAGAGGAATTACGTTTTTTGTGCGAAAAAAGAGTTGCCGAATTATACAATTCCATCCGTTAACACTTCCATCGTTAACACTGCCATCCGTTAATAGATTCTATCCGCTAATTGATGCACCAAATCGTAAAGCAAACGCAGCGGTTGTGTCTGACGGCGCACATCGAGTCCGTCTAACGTTTTTTCGGCATCGGCGATTGTCTGTGCCGCCGCTTTTTTGGCTCCGTCAATGCCGAGCAGACGGGGATACGTTAACTTGCCTGCCGCTGCGTCTTTGCGGAGCCGTTTGCCGGCGGCAGACTCATCGCCGAGAACATCAAGTAAATCGTCTGTTATTTGAAACGCTAATCCGAAGTATTGACCGTAGCGGTCGAGAATATCCAGATGGATATCCGATGCGCCCGCTATATGTCCGCCGAGTTTGAGAGCCAAACGAATCAATGCCCCCGTCTTGCGCTGGTGGATATGTTCTAAAAACCCGATGCCGGTTTTTTGCTTATGACTGTATATATCGTCCATCTGCCCGCCGATGAGATTACACGCACCGGCTGCCGCTGCTAATTCTTTGCAGAACCGTCCGTCAAGCATTTCAAATGCACCAGTAAGCAGCGCATCCCCCGCAAGAATGGCAGTTGCTTCATCAAATTTTTTATGGCACGTCGGGATACCCCGCCGGAGGTCATCGTTGTCCATTGCGGGCAAGTCATCGTGAATCAGAGAGTAGCAGTGAATCATTTCAACGGCGCAGGCAGCCGGCATAGCGTTTGAGCGGTCGGCATCAAAAAGTCCGCAGGCAGCAAGCGTGAGAACAGGACGCAGCCGTTTGCCGGGTGCGAGGAGGCTGTAACGGACGGCTTCCCGCAGCCGCTCAGGACAACCGGTACCGAATTGCGAAGCGGCATCAAGAGCGGTTTCAATTTCGCACCGCAAAGTATGGAAATAACCGGTC
>JAITOZ010000082.1 GCA_031289675.1 Planctomycetaceae bacterium | reverse complement strand
ATCCGCCTGCCGTAAAAGGGCAAACTTTTGGCACAAAAGGGCATCCGCCTGCCGTAAAAGGGCAAACTTTTGGCACAAAAGGGCATCCGCCTGCGGCAAAAGGGCAAACTTTTGGCGTAGAAGGTGCGGTGAAATCTTCTAAGCGAATCAATCTCCGCTGAAGTCAAACGATAATCGTCCATCATCGTAAATCAAAAAAATTTTCTCTCTTCGACTTATAACGACGAAAACGAGAATACGGTCGATAAAGTTTCGCCGAAGTACGGCAAGAAAGAAACTTCCGGCTTGACTTGCGAGGTGAAGGGCAGGACGGTGTTTGAGTACCACTACTATCCGTTCTGATGCCGGTTTCCAACACATAACAGGGAGATTTCGCCGTGATTGAATTCTCAAGCGGAATGTGCCGATAAAACGGTTGATGGCGTCTCTCAATCTCGACCAACTCGTGCAGCAGATTCTTTCCGACTTGACGGGCAATTACGCCTCAAAAGCAGAAGGGGATACACTGTCTTTAACGCATTCCGATGCCGCCAGCATTAGGGACATTGCCGTTTCCGGCGCAGCCGTTTTTATCGGAAACAAGGTCATTTCGCTTGCAGATATTCGGGACAATCTCGGTACTACCCGCAAACTTTTTATTACGCCGAAAGCCGTTATTACGCCGTCAGCAAGAGATGAAATCCGCAAACGCCGCATTGAAGTGGCTGTCAAACTGGAAGCACGAACCGCAAACAATACGGCAGGCGGTGCGGAACGTTACATTTTTTCGATAACAGATTATCCGTTTTTGTCCCGGTTAGAAAAATTCGGCAAAGTCGAGCGGAACGTGCCGCTGCCGAAGGCGTTGGATGCTGTTGAAAAACTGTCGGCGAAAACGGTATGCCGAAGTGTTTTACTGACGGTCAACACGGCAACGGCTCTTTATGAAGCGTGCCGGCGAAACGGCATCAGACCGGTACTGGGGATTGAAATTTTGCAGACGGCAGAAGATGCTGCGGAACTCAATGCGAACCTGATTATTTTGTCGCCGAAGCGGTCAGATGAAACGAAAATTGCGGAACTGATTCGTGCTGCCTAACAGGGATGTTTCCCAACCGGTTAAACGGTCGAGTCTCTCTCCATTTTCCGGCAGACGGCTTCTGCCATTTCTTTTGTGCCGACGGCGGACGGGTCGTTGCGGTCTGCTTTCATATCATAAGTAACGCTCTTGCCTTCGGCAATAACTGCCGCAACTGCTTGTTCCAGCCGGTCTGCCGCCTCAAATTCCTTCAAGTGCCGGAGCATTAACATTCCCGACAATATCAGTGCCGACGGATTGACCTTGTTCTGTCCCTTGTACTTCGGTGCCGAACCGTGAGTCGCTTCAAACACCGCCCCGTTCGGACCAATGTTCGCCCCCGGTGCCAGCCCCAAACCGCCGACCAAGCCCGCACAAAGGTCGCTCAATATATCGCCGTAAAGATTCGGCAGCACCAGAATATCGTACAACTCCGGTTTCTGGACGAGTTGCATACACATATTGTCCACGATGCGGTCTTCAAACTCAATGTCCGTATAATTTGCGGCAACACTGCGGGCAACTTCAAGAAACAGCCCGTCGGTGTATTTCATAATGTTCGCCTTATGGACTGCCGTAACCTTATGCCGCTTGTTTTTGCGGGCATAATCAAAAGCGGCTTTGACAATCTGCTCCGTACCGGAAACGCTTATCGGCTTTATCGAAATGCCGGTTTCTGCCGCACCGGTTTTAATTTTTTTTCCGTCCGCAAGCGTGTTAATCGTCTTGTACAATTCGGCAGTATTCGGATTGCCCTTCTCGAACTCAATACCGGCATAGAGGTCTTCGGTATTTTCGCGAAACAGCACGAGGTCAACGCCGGCTTTGTCGAAGAATGTCCGCACGCCGGGATAATACTTGCACGGACGCACGCAAGCGAACAAGCCTAATTCCTGACGGAGATGAACGTTGATACTGCGGAAACCGGTGCCGACAGGAGTTGTAATCGGGGCTTTGAGAGCGCATTGGGTACGGCGGACGCTTTCGAGAACGGACTCCGGCAGCGGAGTACCGGTACGTTCCATCACATCGAGACCGGCTTGCTGAATATCCCAGTTGATATTTACACCGGCTGCATCGATACATTTTCGGGCGGCAGCGGCAAGTTCGGGACCGACACCGTCGCCGGTGATTAACGTTACTTCGTAAGACATTTCGTTTGTGTTAGACAGAGCGTCGCAAAGTCTGATTGCTGCGTCCGATTATCGCCGATTGCCGCTTGTTTGTCAACAGCAAAGCCGCCGAAAGAACGCTTGCGTTTTAACCTGTTACTATCTTGATTTCCTCGTTCGTCAATCCGTAAAGACAATAGACTAACTCATCAATTTTGTCATCCACTTCTTCCCCGTTCAAGCGGCGTTCCGCTAACTTGTGTAATTTTTTACTTGCAGAAATGAAACCGTCCGGTATTGGTATCATTTTGACCTCGCCAATCGGAACATTATTAGTTTGGTTATAAAACTTGAAATAATAATTGACAATACTCGAATTGAGCAAAGCCAGTATCACTTCCAACGAAATATCCTTGCTTTTGGAAAATAAGTAATTTGTCGAATGTCCGCACAAAATATTTTCAAGTATCGTTCCTTTGATTCGCCGTGCTGAACCGGCATTAGCAATCGCCTGAAAAACGATACGGCGAATTTTATGATGTGTCCGAGCCGATATTTTCACCGGACAAAATTCAGACGGCTCCAAGACCGTTTGATAATATCCAATTTGATTACCTCGAATCAGCGGCAAGCACCCTACTTCCTGCTTATCAATAAAATGTTTCTTTTTCGTGCTGACATTGATTTCACCCTGCCAGCCTTTGATAATCGAACCGAATTTTTTCTTGCATTGATTCATTTTGCTGATAACCGAGTTCGTTCCTTTTATTAACAATCGGTCATCCCGTTTTATCGCTTTCGTTTGTAAGGTATAAGCCGTTCCCAATTTTTTGTAACGGAAAGAATAATCTCTTACTGTTATCTTTCGCGTAACAATCGTTGCTACGGCTTGTGTTGACGATTCAAAAACCTTCTGTGATTCTTCGTAGTCGATAATTTCCGAAATTTTTGTTTCGTTAATGAGGATTTTACGCAGTTTTTTGCTGTCGCCGCTTGTTAAATAATTATACGGCGTAATAAAAACCAAGACTCCGCCGTCAACAAGCAGCGCAAGTCCTTTTTCAAAAAACAACTTGTACAAATTGACTTTACCGCCGGCGGTACAGCGAAATTTAGAACGATAAAAATCAAGGAGCGGATGTTTCGTTGTTAAAACGACATACGGCGGATTACCAATCACGACATCGAACTTTTCGATGCCGAACATCCACATCGGGTCAAAGAAAGGAACGGACTTCGTTTGGTCGTAGGGATTCCATTGCATTAACATTTCTGCCGTATTATGCGATAAATCACCGGAATCTTTCATCGCAATACTCAATGTTTTCCGCAGCATCGCATCGTAATTCTGCAAACGCTGTTTTTCCTGCGAACCGGCTGCCGTCAAATGTTGATTCCGTGTTCCCAATAACTGTTCGACCGTTGCCTTGACAATCGGCAACTCTAAACGTCTCTGTTTTTCTCCCTGCAAACCGATAAGCGTATTCGCACAAACGAATTTCGTTTCCAGATTCGGCAGCGGCTCGATACCATAATTATCTTTCTTCTTGTCTGGAACAATTTCCTGAATGAGCGACAGAAAAAGCCGAAGTGCCGTAATCTGTACCGCTATCGGCTGAATATCGACACCGTAAATAACGTTGCGTAAAATGTCCAACTTCCGGCGGTAACTTTCCGTCTGCGAAAATTGTTTGTCAGGGTCAAGACGATGAATGATTTCGTTCATCACTCCGCACGGAAACGCTCCGCTGCCGCACGCCGGGTCAAGAATCTTCAATGACAATATATCCTCCTTTTTGACTAACGCAGCATCAAGCGATTCGTTGACCATATAACTGACGATTTCACGCGGCGTGTAGTAACTGCCGGTGATTTTGCGGCGGCTCTCTTTGCTCTCCGTATCGACACACGATAAAAGACACTCAAACACCTTGCCGATGAATTCAGGGTCAACCGTTTCGATATATTCCAAGTCAAACAAATCGTCCACCGAAAGTTTATACTGATACTGCGATAGTATCCGAATGATGCCGGCAACTTTATAATCGCCGCCGAGTCCGTCAATGTGCCGCGTTTGCAGTTCCGAAAAAAAATAATCGTTGCTTAACGGAAGAGCATCGCCTTCGTGTTCGTAAAACAAACCGCCGTTGAGAAACGGGATTTTTTGAAATTGTTCTTTAATGTTACGGATATTTTTGATGAGTTTTTTGTGTTCGGGTTCGCTGCGGTCTTTGAGCGGTGTGTTAAGACAATGAAAAAACAGATTGCGCAAAACTGCATTGTAATAGCGGTATTCTTCGTTTGCTTTCAGGTTTTCTTTGAGAAAATGTTCGTCAAAGAGTTCCTTCGGCACGAGTCCTTTGTCTTGTAAAAAAAAACAGAATAATAAGCGGACGATGAGCCGAAGAACGGATTCGGAGTCGCCGTCTTTTTTTACCGTCCAGTAATACCAGTTTCGGATTTCGAGATAAAACTTATCGCAGATTGCCTGCCGCTGAATTTCGTCCTGATAGAGTTGTTCTTTGACGGCGGAAAATGCTTTTTCTAAATCAGCAACGGTGCATTTAATCCATTCGGTATCCTGACCGGTGATGCCAAATTGCTGGATGGTAAAGCCTTGTTTCACCAAAAAGCGGTGAATCATTTTATCGATGCAGCGGCGTTCGGTGATAACGGCATTTTGCCAAACGATTTCGGTTTTAAGATTGAGTTCGTGTGCCTGCTGATGGACACGTTGTTCGACATCGCCGTTGGTTTCGCCGATTTTGAGCCAGCCGGATTTTTCAGCAACCGTCGGAAGAGCGTAAGCGTAGAGTTTCATAGGCGGTATTATACCAGAAAAGACGTGTGAGTCTGTATGATAAGAGCGTCGCAAAGTCTGATTACTGCGTCCGATTACCGCCGATTGCCGCTCTTTTGTCAACGGCAGATCTGCCGAAAAACGCCTGCGTTTTTAACCCTGCCAGCGGAATAGTTTTCTCCTTTTACAATATGTACCTTATCATTTTCCAGTAAAAATAAAAATTCTTTATTGGGCTTTGCAGCATCAGCCGTCCATTCGTGAGTCCATTTCATATCCGCCATCACGTTTTTCTTGTAGCCGATTTCGACTGTCTCCAACAGGTTACCGCTTTTATTTAACGTTTCGGCAAGTTCCTCTGCTGTTGCCCTGCCGCCGCTGCTGCTTATCCATTGCTGTGTTTCAGAACCCCCCGAATCTAGGGGGGCTGTTGTGCTGAAATCGCGAAAGACATCATAACAGCGAAGTTTCAGAACCCCCCGAATCTAGGGGGCTGTTGTGCATAGATGACTGCCGCTATCTGGACTTCTTCGTTTCAGAACCCCCCGAATCTAGGGGGCTGTTGTGCTCTCGGTAGCGACCATTACAGTAATTGCTGTTTCAGAACCCCCCGAATCTAGGGGGCTGTTGTGCAAAGGGGTTTGCGGATATTTTACCGGCTGGTTTCAGAACCCCCCGAATCTAGGGGGCTGTTGTGCCTTT
>JAITOZ010000068.1 GCA_031289675.1 Planctomycetaceae bacterium | reverse complement strand
ACACGACGCTCTTCCGATCTCTATACAACGCGGCGAGGAAAAATTGTCCGATTTCATCTCCCTGATCGGCAACCCCGCGTAAACAGTCTGCCGCTTGTTCACGGGAAGCCTCCTGTATTACGCTGGCAATGTCTTTATCGCCACCGCCACCGTAAACAGTCGTAATCTCTATCAAACTGTCCAGAACCCGCCCCTCTGGCATTCCTTGTTCAGCCGCATCTCGCCACCTTTTAACAAAATAACGCCGCTCGCCGAAAGACCCCTCTGACATTCCTTGTTCAGCCACATCTCGCCACCCTGCTGCTTTTTTAAGATAATTTAGGAAAGCTCGGTGTCCATTGCGATAGTGCAAAACGGCATCCTTACAGTCAGCAACTATCTGCTCCTTTGAAAAGGAGGCTTTTTGGGCAGTAAGGCGGTTCGGTACGATGAGTAACGTTCCCATCAGTATGACGAGGAGCAGAGCGAACGGCAAACGAGAGTTAGACATTGAATTGATCCCTTGTGTTAGCGATTTGTCAATAGAGGAAAATTCGTTACGAAAAATGAAATTCCGGCTGTTGCTTGTCGGATAACGCTCTGTCAATGGTAAATTTTATGCCCATAAAATTCGCTTGATCCATTACTTGGGGTCCCTTCTCCCACAACTTGTCCATTAATTTTTGTCCGATGTTGGCTGGGGACAATTTCAAAAAATCACACGCAGTGAACCAAGAAATACGGACATTTGTCGGGACTTGCTCTTCGCTATCACGCAGATGTTCTATCAAAGCATCGATAAATCGGTCTATGACATTTGGAGCCTTTTCACTCATTTTCAGTATCCTTTATGAAAGTCTAACTTTACACCACTCATAAAAAATACAACCTAATTTCCCGTTTCATTTTGCAATGAATTCGTTTATAACGGAGTAGAAAATTTTACGGTCGTGAAATTTGGGTAACCTAATTTCACGTTTCACTGTCCAGTTTTTCGTCAATTTCGTCAAAATTGCCGTAACAGATATTCCCCTTTTTACGGTCATTCTTTTGAGCCGACTTAACATTTTGACGACATCTTTGATACGCTTGCCACTGTTTCGTCTTTCGCACCGCCGCATCTGTACAGCCGTTGCCGATGCTCTTCGCCAGCAATGTTGAAGTCCAGGTGCGGTCAGGGTACTGATTGAGAAGCAGCGAAACCGCATTATTGACAGTCGATTTTCGCCGCGATTGCCTGCTGCCGCCCTGTTTTTTGAGAGTAGAATGAATCGCCTGTAATTCCTGTAAAATGGCTTGCTGATAGTCCGTAATTTGCGGGGAAAAAGGCGAATCGGAAGACGGCATCGTTTGCTGTTTTTGTTACGAAAAATAAATCGAAAGAAACGCAGCGCAAAAAAACGGGAACGCTACGTTGCTCCAAGCGGATTTCCCGTTCACACCACTGAATTAGCCGCGCACAGGGCGACAAGATACGCGCAAGCGCATACCCCGAAACCCGCAAGTATAGTGCATAACGTCCCCTTTCGGGAAACGCAATGAACCACTATAATTTTTTCGCAACTTCCGCCGTTTGCACGGATGGTGTTGGAAGTCCGAGAGCAAAAAACTTGCGATTTGACTTATCTGATTTTCAGTCATTCTACGGCAAAGCGGGAGAATGTGCAAGACGCAAAGCCGCATTGGGAGCGTAAAACTTTATCGGGTATTTTTTTGCAAATAATTTTTTGAAAATAAGGTTTTCCTTTGTCCGAAACCTTTATTTTCTCCGGTACCCTTAATAGCACGGGTTCCCATTCATTGTTTCTCCTTATTTGTAAATTAAGGGAATAAGGGTAAGAGTTTGGAGACCCATTACTATTAAGGGGGCGGAAAATGAAAATAAGGGTGTGACGAGTGATTAGTGGCGAGTTTTCGCTTCCGAATTTTTCCCGCATTACTTCACTCATCACTCGTTAACAGCACCCGACAAATTTTTATGCACCCAACCGCAAGCGGACTATTTGACAAACGTCTGATTGTAAGGTAAAGTAGAGGGCGGTAGTTTGTTCAGAATAATCGAAAAGATGTCAGAAGTGTCCGTAACCGACCAGATTAAGGCGTTGCTGCCAGCGAATCCGAAGGCGTTTATTGTTGACGATTCCGTGCCGACGCGGCGTATTTTCCGTATGATTCTCGAAGAACTCGGCTTTACGGTTAACGAGGCGGTCAACGGAAAGAAAGCCCTTGAAAAACTGGAAGAACTCATCGGCGAAACGGTGATTATTTTTTCCGATATAAGTATGCCGGAAATGGACGGTTTCGAGTTTTGCTTTACGCTGATGCAGAAACCGTGGTACAACGGTACGCCGTTCGTCTTGGTTTCAACGGAAAGCGATGCCGCGAACGTGATTAAAGGCTTAAAATTCGGTGCGGACGATTTTTTACCCAAACCGTTCGACAAAGAAATCGTCGCACACGTTTTGATGCGGATTTTCCAGCGGTGAGCGGTAAATTACGGATTCGCAAGCGGTGGAGAGGCAAAGTGTTTGGTTGGGACTCACCGCATTCCTTTTCGACCGTAGGTCGAACCACTCACAACACGTAACTCACCACTCACTGCTTTTCAACTCACCGTTCTTTGTGTTGCCGGCTGCGGCGGTGCCGGAGTCGGCATATCGAGCGGCTGCGGTTTTACCTCTTTTTTCTGCTGTTGCTCTTTTTCCAAATCCGGCGGCGTATCGTCATCATACAAACCGCCGACAGCACGCTGTCTCGGACTTCCGTCCGGTAAAACCGTTTGGGCATCCGCCGGCGTTCCCTGTTCACTCACCTCCTGCGGTAAACCGGCAGCAGAATCTTTTTTCATCTCACTCAACGCTTTGGAGATGCCCTTCGGGTCCATCGGCTTATTTGAGTCGCAAATATCCTGCGCACACGCACAAGGATTTCTGTTGCAAAATTTACACGCATAACCGTAAGACACCTGACCAGCAAGTCCCGGTTTGTCGCAGACGCACGGGTCTTTGCGGCAGTGTTCGCAGAACCAGCGGAACGTGAACGGACGCGCATAACCGGTATAAATTGAGGGATTCCACGTTGGGCGGTAATACGGTGCCGGATTGTAATAGACCGGAAATTTTCTTGCCCCGTTGTTATACACATCGAGTATCGGGCGCGGAATTGCCGCCAATATGCGGGGTTCGTGATACGGATTGAATTCGCCGAGCGGTCCGTAACCGTCTTCGGCGTGTTCGCAGGGGTCGCTGCGGTGTTCCCGGCAGGCATCACACGTTCCGCAAGGTTCGTCGCCTGCCGTCAGGTCGCAGTTGTTGCCCATATTTTTCGACAGAGGCTGAATGCAATGCCGGCATAATGTTTTTTCGCACGGAAAACCTGCCTGACACATTTCGCACTTCCCGCATGGCGTTTTCGGGTCGTTTTCGCAAAGCGGACACACCGGCACAGGTGCTTTTCCGAAGCCTTCGATTTCATCACACTGGTCTTGCAGAATACGTGCCTGCCGTTCGTATTCGGAAACACCGGCATATCGGTCTTCTGTAACAGGAACAGGGACTTTACCGTGAATGACCGGCGGAATGATGCCGACGGTGCGCGGGTCAGGATACGAAAACGGCGTTTCAGATTGTTCGGCGGTAACGCGGGCAATACTTGCCGCTGCCAGTGAGATCAATAAAACCGATAAAGTCAAAAAACGAAACATTTTATAGAACACTTTGCAGCGGTGTATTATTCGTGATATAACGGCGGCGGAAACACAGCCTCCGCCTCCATCGGCAACAGAGTGGAAACAGATGAATAAAAAAACGCCGCAGCGTAAAACCGGCATAACCGCAACGGGCGGCAAGCAGGATATACCCTCTCTTTGATGTTTTTGGCGGTTTTACCGTTGACGTATGTGAGTATGTTAATGTTAAAAACTGGCAGACTGCCGGTGTCGAAAGCAACCCCCGATTATTGTTTTACAGATGCCGAAGATAGGAAAATGGAAAATGATGAATACAAAAAAACAGAGAGATTGCGAAAAATAGGTAAATTGAACAATATAAGGCAACCGATAAAGACATAGCAGAATACTCCTAATTTACTTAATTTGTACAAACCCCTTAAATTTAAGTGAGGGGGGAAAATCGAATTGAGACAAAAACATTTAAGGATGCTATGAAGAACACACGTTTATCCAAATCCGTTATCCTTTTTACCGTTGCTGCTCTTGTTATCCTGATTACTGCCGTTGTCAAACTGGAACGGCGCAGCAGTGATACTACCGTTGTGATCGATTCCGCAGCAGCGCAAAATACTGCCGCTGTCAAGGACATTCTCGACAGTATGGCAGTACAAAAAAATGCTGCCGATGCGGAATTAAGGCAGCAGGTTGATTACAACATACAGGAGACACTACAAACGCTCACAAGCAAAGTAAAAGCCGAATTCGACAGTTATATCCGCGTTGCCGAACAGTTATCGCTGACCGGTGCGGCGGAAAAATTGAACCTTGACCGCAAGGCGCGCAAATCCGATTCCGATGCAACGCTGCCGATACGCATTTCCAGAAATGTTCAATATGTCGAGGTGGCGAACCGTTTTTCCCGTTCAACACACCGTAACGTTGAGGCAGAAGAGGCAGCCGTTAAAGTTGCCCGCAGCGATTCAAACGTCTCTGCCGCAGCGGAGTCTTCCGCCGCTGGTATGCAAACTCCCAATACACTCCTGCCGAGTAATGAATATGCCGAACCCGTACCGCCGGCAGCGGTTACCTCTGCCGTTACAAAAGCAGCGGCAGAGGCTGTTTTGCTCGTAACGCCTTCGGCGTTGCCCCGATATGAAATAACCGTAACAAACGGACAGGTTACGGAACCGGCAGTAAAGCAGCCGGAAGCGGCGCAAGGCGATACTGCCGCTAAAAATAGAGCAACCAAGACAGAAGCAGCGATAAAAGCAACAGTAAAAACAGAGCCGCCCAAAGCGGACAATAATGTTGTCAAAGATAAAGACGTTGTTAAAAACGAGGAAAAGGTTATTGAGAAAGAAGCCGTACCGGCAGTAAAACAGCCGGAGACCGCAAAAAAAGAAACAGCGAAACCAGAGATAAAGAAAGATGCCGGACAAGCCGTAGTTGCCGTAGTACAGGACGAAGAAGAGGAAGCCGTACCGCTGCCGGTTCCTGTTGCGGAGCCTACGAAAGACGAGATGGAATCCCGCAATTTTCTCAAAGACTTGACGTTCAAGAGCGTCCAAAGCAGCGAAAGCATCAATTCTGTTTGGCTCTGTTGGGAACCGAACGCTTTTAATGTTACAGCAACAGACCGCTTCTCTGCCGAGAGTGTACGAACCGGTTCGGCGGCAGCCGGCACGATAGCGACCGGCGAGGTAGCAAAGCCGGACACGAAACCGGAATACATTCAGGCAGTCAAGAACGGTAAGACGGTGATTGCGGAGCCGGTGCGCCGAAATGATACGTTTGTGCTGACATTTGCAACGCCGATTCAATACCGCAACAAGACGCACGGAGTTTGCGGTACGGAAGTCAGGGCAGAGAGTTTTTCATCCGGTATGCGGCAGACCGTTATTGCTAATCCGTTTTTGAAAGGCGAGGGTAAGGTTTATCTGATTTCGCCCAAAGGGGTTATCACTGCTTCAAACGACCCGAACGTAACTGCCGGTTCGCAAATGAATCGCCAGACACCTGAAGGAACGAAAGAGTTTGTGTCGAAATTTTCTGCGGCGGGAGAGACGTGGACGGTAAAACTGCTCGTTGCAGAAAGCACGCTCAATGCCCAATTCAAGAACATTCAGACCGGTTACGATAATAATGTCAAAAAGTTGGAAACGGCACAGAACGTTTTGGCTGAATCCTTGAAAACAGCCCAAAGTAACTTCAATGCCGCCGCACAAGCAAGAGAAAAATCGGCAAAAAACGGTCACAGAATTACCGCTCTGTTCGCTTTTGCCGCTATTTTTGTACTGGCATATTTCTGGCAGCGGTCTGTGAATCACTGCTCGCAGCATCACCTTGCCGTGCAGCAGCAAATCATTGATTCGGTTGCGCCGCCGGTGCTGGTGTTCGATGCCGAATCGGAAATACAGTTCCGCAATAAAACCGCTGCGGAGAAAAAAACCGGTGCGTCGAAAACCGGTTTGGCAGAATTAGTTCAAAAAGCGGGTGCATCGATTCGGGAAACCGTCGGCAACGAATACTTTGAAGTTCAGTCAAGACGTTTGACCGACAGCAAGAAGCGGCAAATCGGTGCTGTTCAGGTTTTTTCGGACATCACGTTCCAAACGCAGACAACGCAGCAGTTAAAAGCCGTTGCCGAGACGGTTGCGCAAGCACAGCGGGAGGTCAGCGGAATGGTAACGGCGGCATCGGCTTTGCAGAATGATATTTCGCAATCGGCGGATAAACTCGGTGAAATGTCCTCGAAGATAATCAAGACGAATGAATTGACGGAATCGAACGGCAGGAATGCTTCGGAGGCAAGCCGATACACGAAAGATGCCGTTACGGCTGCTTCCAAGGGACAAAAACAGATGCAGGATATGGTCGCTTCGATGACGGACATCTGCAAAATGTCGGAACAGATGAAAAAGGTTATCAAAACGATTGATGAAATTGCATTCCAAACGAATCTTTTGGCATTGAATGCTGCCGTTGAGGCGGCGCGAGCCGGTACTCACGGTAAAGGATTTGCGGTCGTTGCAGAGGAGGTACGTAATTTAGCGAGCCGCAGTGCCAAAGCCGCCAAAGAAACGGCGGAGTTGATAGAATCGAGTAACAAACAGATTCTCGGCGGAGCGGGCATTGCGAATCAGACTGCCGCTGCACTTAACGAGATAACGGGTCTCATCAACGGGGCGACAGAATTGGTAACGCAAATTGCCGATACAACGGCGGAGCAATCTGTGAACGTCAAGAACCTTACGCTGGACATTACGGAAGTCGAGCGGCTAACACAGCAGAGCGGTGCGGCGGTGAATGAAACGGCAGACACGTCCAATCAGTTAGCGTCAATCATCGTATCGCTCGGCAAAGCGGCATAATATGCAAACGCGGCTACCGGGGGCTTATGTCCCCTGCTCGTGCGCGCCTGCCGTCTCTCTTCGGAACTTCTTTTGCCGCCCATAACTCGGCAAAGTTTTCAGCGTCAACACGCCCTAACTCCGAAAGCATTGCATTTGACACAATACAATGTTACCATTGTCCCTAGTGCCTTTGAACGGGCAGTTCCTATCAACACGAACAATTTTAGGAGACACAGCGATGACACGGTTCGGCTTTTGCACGATTTTATCAGCGGCATTACTCTGGGCAGCCGGTGTCTGCACCGCCGACTGCGCCGCTGAAAGCGAACAGCGTGTTTCGGCAGCGACCGAATCCGTTGCGCTTTTTAAGAACGGCTTTACCATCGTCCGGCAGGAAATAACCGTTCCCGCCCCCGGCGTTTATCGGTGGGACGAAATTCCCGCCGTCATTCACGGAACGTTTTTCATCGAAAGCGGTCTCAATGTCGAAATTCAGACGACACAGCGGCTCGTAACGCTGCCGATTGACGCAAGAAATACGCCGCCGCAATCCCTTGCCGACATTGACGGCAAGAACGTCAACATATTTTATTTTGATTCCGGTAAATCTTTCGGCGGAAAATTTGTCGGCAACGCAACTCAACCGCCGCCGAATTCTCTGCTGCCCGAACTGACGCGGCAGCCCTCGTCTTTGTTCAGCCGTTCTTATAGTGCGTATCCGATTCCGGTGAATACTCCCCTTGCGGGAACGCCGATGATATTGGAAATGCACGATAAAACGTATATGTTTCTCACGGGGCGGCAAAATGCGTCTATCACGACAACCGAACCGCTTACGGAACGTACGGAACGCCGTCCGGTGATGATTTTTCACGCGAGCGCAAAAGACGGTAAAACTGCCGGTACAATCCGCCTTTTCTATCTGACGAAGGGAACGGCTTGGGCTCCGAGTTATCGGGTCGATTTACTTGACGGCAAACGGTTGAGCATTGAACAAGTTGCCGTGATTCGCAACGAATGGATGCCGCTGCATAATACAGAAATTTCGCTCGTCAGCGGTTTTCCGCAAATTGAAACTTCGCAGATTCTTTCGCCGCTCAATCCGAATCAGACGCTTGAAAGGTTCTTTCAACAGATATTATCGCAGCAGTCCGCTAACGGCAGAGTCAATGCCTCGATTATGAGTAACAGCGCAATGATCACTCAACAGCAGATTCATCCTTCCGCTGTTGCCAATGCCGGTTTTGACACAACCGCCCTTGCTTCCGGCGAGGGACCGGATATTCATTACAATAATATCGGCAGGAAAACGCTGGATACCGGCGACACGCTCTCGCTTTCTACCGGCAAGGGCGAAACCGATTACCGGCGTATTTTGGAGTGCGAATTGGCACCGCAAAGTCAGAACAATCCGCCGATGATTGTCCCTGATGTATTTGATGTACTGAAATTTCAAAATCCGCTGCCG
The DNA here is from genome assembly GCA_031289675.1 of Planctomycetaceae bacterium. Taxonomy (GTDB): domain Bacteria; phylum Planctomycetota; class Planctomycetia; order Pirellulales; family Thermoguttaceae; genus WRKP01. The sequence goes on along the minus strand of JAITOZ010000068.1, from coordinate 121 downwards.
TTTCCGATGACGACAGCACCGGCAATGGTGACGGAGCAGCGCAGGTTTCTCGGTCAGAGCCAGTCGAATTGGGTCAATCCGGGTCAGACCGCTTCGGTCAAGGTTACCAAGGTGATGAATG
>JAITOZ010000024.1 GCA_031289675.1 Planctomycetaceae bacterium | reverse complement strand
CCATTTGTTTCTCAAAGAATGTGAGTTCCGCTTCAATTACGGACCGCCGAAAAAACTATTGACCATTTTGAAAAAATGGCTTAGAATAACCTCAAAATTGCCTTCCCCTTAGGCTATTATCTATGCCAGCCCCTAAATGTTTTCACGCCCTTGACTCTGTCGTGAAAATACCGGAAAGTAATATCTTTGCTGTGAATTGTTTTCATTAACGATTTGCTTTTGTGAACATCCGATGCTCTTTCGACTGCTTTTTTGACTTTCGCAAACAGAGCATCGTCTTCCCTGATAAACTTCAACTCTTTCGCCTCGAAAAGCAGAAACTGTATTTTGGACGCTATATCTTTTGTGATTGCGGAGACATCGGCAACTTGCAGGGAGAACGTCCGGTTCTAACATTTGCAGGAAAAGTGGTCAAGAGAAGGAAAAATACCGGCAGAGATCCATACTTTATGTCCGTTGGAAAACGATACCGAAAACGTACGGCGGTGTTATAATGGTCAGGGACGTTGACCGGAGGGGGAAGCCTCAAGCGGTCAAAAGCGTTCCATTTGTGCATCGTACGCTTTCTGATTATCAACCGGCTTTTATTGACCGATGAAACAATTTACTTCGCTACTATTCCGCGGCGGTATTTCGCTTGCTCTCGTGATTTTAACAGGATTAGTCATCTGTAAAGGAATGGTGTCACAACAGATTCATCGGCGGTACGAAACGCCGGAAGCCGGAATCACGGTCGAAGCCGTCCCGATAGTCAAGCACGATGCAGGCATCAATTTTTCTGTGGACGGCGAAGTCATTCCGTTCCGGCGTGTTGATTTGGTTGCCGAAATCGCAGGCAGAGTTATTGACAAATCGGAAAACTGCCGGCTCGGCAAGTCTGTCAGGAAGGGCGAAGTGCTGATGCGTATTGACCCTGTCGATTACCAACTCGAACAGAACAAAGCAGAGCAAAGCGTCAAGCAGGCGGAAGTCAACATTAGCGAGAATGCTGTCTTGCTCGCCAATACCGAAAAAGAATTGAAGTTGGCGATGGAACAACTCGAATTAAGTCAAAAAGATTATAACCGCAATGTTGCGCTCGTTGAGAAGAACACGATAACGCCTGCCGACCTTGACAATGCCCGCTCACAGTGGCTTTCTGCGCAAGAGAACGTTGCAAAACTGGAAAATCAATTACGGGTCTATCAAACACAAACGGATAAACACAAAAACGATTTGAGTATGCAAAAACTGGCATTGGAAACGGCAAGATTGAATTTACAGCGTACCGAAGTCAAAGCCCCGATAGACGGAGTCATTACCTCCGATGTCTTTGAGGTCAACTCGTTTATCCAACGCGGAGCAGATATTGCAAAAATCCTCGACATATCGCAACTAGAAATCCAGTGCAGTCTGTATATGAAGCAGATTCAGTGGATTTGGAGACAGTCAAGCGAGGCGGATGCCGGCTATGTTTTTCCGCCGACACCGGTTACGATAGTCTATGAAAATGAAGGTGAGAAATGGGGCTGGGAAGGGGAATTAAAAACTCTCGACGGCGGATTAATGAATGCGGCAACCCGAATGATGCCGTGCCGGATTAAGGCGGGTAACCCGGGTTCCGGCAAGTTGCTCAAGACTGCCGATACGGGAGAATCCGTAAAGCCGCCGATGCTGATTGCAGGGATGTATGTCACCGTCATTGTTCACAGCAAGCCGGCGATTCCGTTGTGCCGGATTCCGGAGCGGGCTTTACTTCCGGGCAACAGAATCTGGACGGTCATTGACGGCAAATTGCATCAACACACGATTCGGGTTGCCGCAACGATGGACAACGGGGTATTATTTTATGCCGATGCGGCTATCAAGGCGGATGACTTGGTTGTTGTCTCGCCGTTGGCAACTCCCGTTGAAGGCGGTTTGGTGACGGTAAAAAATAAGCAAAAATACAACAAGTAAAACTGAACAGATTTCGCTGCCTGTGTTATACTGTTTCCAGTTTGATTTGTTCCGCAGACTCAACGTTTTAACAGAGTTGTCAACAATGCAGTCTGTTCCCTAACCTCGATTCTAAGCCGCGAATGTACGAATATAGGACGAATAATTGAAACAAACAAGAAAACTTCGTGTATTCGCGGCAAAAGTTAGTTGCCGAACACGTCTAATGATGAGAATGAGATGATGAAAGAAATTCCAACGGTATATGCGGTCTATTCGGATGAAAAATTCCGGCAACAGGAACATTGCATTTTTCTCGAAAAGAACATTGAAACCGGAGAAACCATTTCGCCCTTTTCGACTGCCGTTCGGGTATTTTGGACGGACAAAATACTGTGCATCGTCTATGCTGCACCTTATACCCGTCTCACGGTGTTTGAACCGGCAATTTTTGAAGGAAAACGTATCGGGCTTTGGAACCGCGATGTCGTGGAAGTGTTTATCTGTCCAGATTCCGAAAAGAGAACGCAGTATATGGAATTCCAAGCGGCTCCGACCGGAGAATCTTTGGATCTGAAACTTGATTTGCCGAACCGGGATTTTCTCTGGGACAGCCATTTCAAAACCGCCGTTCATCTTGATTTCAAAGCCGCAATATGGACAACAGAAATGCGTATTCCGCTTTCGGTTTTCGGTTCAAAAAAAATAGTTTCCGGAGAACGATGGCGGATTAATTTTTATCGGCACGTTACTGCCTCCAACGTTTTTCTCGGTTGGATTCCAACGATGAGTAGCACCGCCCATATCCCGGAACAATTCGGTATTCTCGAATTTGTCCAATACTGACCGGCTGCGGCTGCCCCTTTTCTCCGCGGTTATGATTCCGAAGTTTCCGGGTACTTTATTGTTGCACGATATTCCGCAGGCGACGGCCCCATATATCGGCGAAAAACGACAGCCGCTTCCCTTTTTCGCAACTGTCCTACAGCCGAGTCATATTGGTACGAAAACCTGATTCGTCTATAAATATACTTCTCTCATTTAGAAACTGCTCTTTTCTTAGATTCGCACAATTGTTATTCTTCGCCTAACTCAACCGGAGAATACTATGTTGAACATCCATTATCCTGACAGTGATTTACAAATCATTCAGCACGACCGCTATCATCACGAACATCCCGCTATTCGCAAACGGATGACTATCCTCGCCCTGCACCGCCAAGGCATTGTCGGCGAACAACTCTGCCAACTCGCCG
>JAITOZ010000023.1 GCA_031289675.1 Planctomycetaceae bacterium | reverse complement strand
AAGCGGTTCTGACACCCGAACAACAGTCGAAGATAAAATCCCGCAGCAAAGATAAAAAGACGGAAGGCGAGTGATTGCCGCCGCCCGCAATTATATTAGCAATGATATTCACTCTGCCGAACGAATTCGCGGCAGTTCTCCGGCCCGTTGCGGTCGGAGTTTTTCTTCATTTCTGCTTATTGCAGTTTGTTGCCGGTTTATTGCTGTTTTTTTTCGTTTTCAGTGTATAATTAGGCTGATATGGTGTGATTAGAGGTGCGAAAATGAAACGTTCAGCTTATACTCTCATTGAATTGATGATGGCAACGGCAATCTCTCTGGTATTGCTGCTCGGCGTTATTGAAATGTTCCGTTCTGTTGCCGGAATGATGCACGATACCCGCTCTACCCTCAATATGTCTGCCAACTTGGAGCATACGGCAGCGATTCTACGTCAAGACCTCGCCCTCATTCCAAAATCGCTGGCAGAAAAGCCGTCAAAAATCACCAACGGCGAGGATGTATCCGATATGGACGGTTACCTCGAAATTATTGACGGTAACCCTGTTCCCAATCCATACAAAGAGGATGAGACCGTTGGCGACGTTGACGACATCATCGCTTTTACAACGAAGCCGAATGTCGAGTTTCCGTTTCGCGGACTCCGGCAAGGACAGGTAATCGAACGCAGCCAAGCCGAAATTATTTGGTTTATGCGCGGCACAACGCTGTTTCGCCGTATCCGCCTTATTGATGACCAGCACGTTGCCGACAGCGGCATTTTCAGTCCCGCCGAGTTAGCCGTCCGTAATAACCGATACGGACATTACGGTTCATCTCCGCACACTGTCTATAATCCGCACATTGAGGATAAGCCAAACGAACAAACGGCGGTCGATGCAAACTATTGGCTGCGTCTGCCGACGTTAGAGGAAACACTGCACGACAATTGGCACGCTGATGCAACCTGGACGGCGACTTATACACCGTTGCCAACGGTTCCCGTTGACCTTTGGGAAACCCGTTTTCCGGGACAAGGACTTGACGGCAAGTCCGGTTCGCTTGCGGCATTCGTTCAGGAACCTCGCCATCCCCGCACCGGCGAGGATGTTATTTTGACTAACGTCATTGCGTTTGATATCAAGGTATGGGATGCAGATAAAAAACAATACACTGATTTTCACAACATTCCGGCGGACGAGCCGGTCAAAAGTTTGGTGAACGTTTTTGATTCGTGGAGTAAAAACCACAAAAATGCTGCCGACCAAGTTATTCTGCCGCCGTACACGGGAGCATTGACGGGCATACAAATTACGATACGTTGTTTCGACCCGCAAAGCCGGCACGTCAAACAGGTTACCGTTGTTCATTCGTTTGAATAATGAATACCATACATTAAGAATTGAAAATAGAAATAATTTGAAAGATTCCGCTTTCCCGTTTATTCTCAATTATCCGTTTTCCATTATCAATTAAAAAAGTGCCGAGTTCATTTTTTCAATACGAGATGATGCCGACGACGTGGTTCTACGTCTCTGCGCTGATAATCTTGGCATTGTTTTTCCACTCCAACCGTTTTTGGAGTATCCGCAACTTCGATGTCATCGGTTTAATTCTCCTGACACCTGGTTTGATTTTTCTGGCGATGGAAGATGGTATGAAGGGATACGCTTGGCTTTTTGTTATCGGTCTTCTATTTTGTATTCGTTTGGTTTGCGACAACCAGATGCTCCGCCGACCGCTGCTCGAACCGAATATTGCCTCCGGCAGTCTCGCTTTTTCCTGTGTTTGTCTGCTGTTCTTTATTCTTGCCGCTTTGGCTGCCAACCGGGGACACAACATTGATACAGTCCGAACCGTACGCCTCGAACAAATTTTGACAAGCCGCCACATCGGCAAGAAAATTGGAATCAATCCGGTTACACAAAGCGTACCGATAGAAAACTGGGACGCTTTACCGCCCGGCTTTCGTCCGTTTATTGTCCTTTCAGAAAAAACAAATCTCGCCTTTGCCCCGCCGGAGATGATTCAGAAGGATATTCTCAAAGCAGACACAGTTACCAAACAAAACACGATAGGCGGCACTGGTACCGATACAGGTAAAACGGTTTCGGTCAAAGCAAATACCGTCCCGCCGGTGGTTATTGTCACCCCTGCCCCGCCGGACAATGATGTTGATGATAGCGATACCCTCAATGAAAATCATCAAAGTAACATTCTGTCCGCAGAACCGTCCGGTAAAAAGGATAAAGCGATGTCGGTCATAGAGAACACGTCTGATGTCGTTGTAACAACGCACAGTATTATTGCCCCGCAAACAATGAATGAAGACATACACATTCCGCTTCCTACTCAACACACCGCACCCGCACCGCTCTCCCCTGCCGCTTTTATCCTTCTCGCCGTTTCGCATTTGGCTGTTGTTTCCGCTTTTCTGATGATTGGACATTCGCATTTCGGAAGTTGGCGGACAGGCACCGCCTGTGCTGCATTTTTTTTATTGCACCCGTATTCCAGTCAGATGCAGGGACGGCTCGACCATATCGTTCCGGCAGCACTGATTCTTTGGTCTGTCGCCTTGTACCGCAGACCGCTCTTTGCCGGTCTCGGTATTGGTTCAGCGGCGGCTCTTGTGTGGTATCCGATATTGCTTGTGCCGCTCTGGTGCAGTTTTTATTGGTATCGGGGACGGTTCCGCTTTATGCTCGGCATTGCGGCGGCGGTCGGTGCGTTTGCCGCCCTGTTACTGTTATCGCCTTCGGGGTTGGGAACGTATCGCGACCAGTTATTGAATATGGCGGGCAAAACTTCGCTGATTGTATTCAGTGAGCCTGACGGTTTTTGGCAACCGTCGGATATGTACTACCGTATTCCGATTTTGACTCTCTACGGGGCGATTTGTATCGGTTTGTTTCTTTACCCGGCACACAAGCATTTAGCAACGCTTATCAGTTGTTCGGCACTATTGATGCTCGGCATTCAGTTTTGGCAACTGCATCAAGGCGGCCTGTATATGGCTTGGTATCTGCCTCTGTTGATATTGACCGTATTCCGTCCGAACCTTGATGACCGTACCGCAAGAAACACCGTGATATAGCCTGCTTACTCTACTATCGGTATCGCTGCTTCGTGGTACAATGACTCTATGTTCCGCATCGCCTGCTATCCGATATTCGGCAGTTATTTTTTGGTTATTCTGCTGATAATTGTTCTTGTCTTTGTCATCCGTCAAAGCCGGATTACAGGCGGACAGTTACCGCCTTACGGCTCCCGCATCCTCATCATTTTACGGCTTCTCGCTTTACTCGTCTTGATTTTCGGTTTTCTCCGTCCGGCAATTATCTATACCAAAGCCGAACGTCTTGCTGCCGCCGTCAATATACTTCTCGACCAAAGTGAAAGTATGAGCCGACCCGATGAAATCGGCGGCAAAACACGTTTCCAAGTTGCCAAAGAGGCACTCGCAAACGCTGCCGGTCAAATTGCCGCTCTGCAAAAACAAGTTGAAGTCAAAGCCTTTGCCTTTGATGCCGATGTGAAGCCGCTGGAGATCAAAAACGGTCTCGTGCAAAATCTGCCGGAAGTATCTGCCGGTCTCGAAACGGCACTCGGTTATTCGCTTGATAATATCCGTAACATTTCTGCCGGCAAGCGTGTTTTAGGTACGATACTTATCAGCGACGGGGCGCAGCGTTGCCGTCAAGTTCGGGACATACTGCCGCAAAACACCGCACAAAAACTTCGGGACGAGGCAATGCCTCTTTATACTGTACCGTTGGGACAAGCGGGGTTGGCGGACAGCGTGCGGGACATTGCCGTTGATTCGATACAGGGCAACAACAGCGTGTTTGTAAAAAATAATTTCATCGTCAGCGGCAGTATCCGCATTAACGGGTTCATCAATCAGCAGATTCCCGTCCAATTACTCTTTGAAAAGTTGTCTAAAAATGTAAAAGGGGAAACAAAGAGCGAAATGACCGTTGTTAAAATGATGAACGTAACTGCAACAGAAAACGGACAAATCGTTCCGTACCGGTTAACGTTCGCTCCGCAGGATGTCGGTACGTTCAAATATACTATTCGTGCCGTTCCGCAAGACAAAGAACTCGTTGAAACGAATAACGAACAGAGCGGTTTTGTCCGTGTTATTGAGGGCGGTTTGCGGGTCGTTTGTTTGCTTGGGAACCGCAATTTTGAACAAGGTCCGCTGCGTCAATCGCTGTCGGCTTCCGAAGATATTAACGTCAAATATGTCCGCTTGACGGGGGCGGGCAAAAACAAACTGGAAACCATTCTCAAATCTGAACCGGCAAACGTATTTATTCTCGGCGATGTTGACTCAACGTTCTTCACCCGCAGTGAGTTGCAGTTGCTTACCGATACGGTGAAAAACGGGGCGGGACTGATTATGCTCGGCGGTCTCTATTCGTTCGGGGCGGGCGGTTATGCCGATACCCCGCTTGCCGATGTCTGTCCGGTAGAATTACATAAAGCGGACAGACAGCAGCCGGATGCCCCGATCCGTGCTGATATACATTGGTCGGCGGAAACACCGATACCGATGCTTCCGACTGCCGAAGGTTTGCGGCACTTTGTCTTACGTCTTGGCACTGACCCGCAAAAGACCGAAGAACGCTGGAAGCAACTGCCGGGACTTTTGGGGGCAAATCGTTTTGACCGCTTAAAAGCGGGAGCAACGGTTTTAGCGGAAGGAGCAGAAGGTGAACGGCTTTTGGTAACACAAATGTTCGGACTCGGCAGAGTACTGGCGTTTGCCGGCGATTCAACATACCGTTGGCAGCGGGCAGGTTTTACGGAGGAACATAAATTGTTTTGGCGGCAAATTATTTTCTGGCTTGCCAAGATGGAATCAGGAGTCAACGGCGATTGCTGGATTACATTAGAGAGCGACCGGCTGATGCTCGGTGATACGGCGAATTTCCGTGTGTTTCTGAAAACGCCGGAGGGAGGCGATGTCAAAGATTTTAAGGCGAATGTTACCGTTTTGAAGCCGGACAACAATAAGGAGACGGTGCCGTTGAGCAGCGAAGACGGCACGCTAGCGGGGGCTTTTCGTAACACCAACTTTTCCGGCGATTATCTGATACAGGCAGAGGTTGTTCTCCCTAAACAGGCAAACACTCCAGAAAATACTCCTCCCGGCGATACTCCTGTCAAGGAAACAAAACAGACCAAACAGGCAGCCGCCCGTTTTTTGGTCTACAACCGCAATTTAGAATTGGATAATCCGGTGGCGTATCCGAGTTTGTTATCGAGTATGGCGGCGGTAACAGGCGGAAAAAGTATTCCGCCGGAGCAACTCGGCAACTTGATTGACGAATTGATTAAAGAGTCGAACGATTTAGTCGAAAAGCGGGAGACGAAACAGACCTTGTTTGATTCGTGGTTTGTGTTGCTGGCGTTCGTTTTGCTGATAACGGCGGAATGGTTTTTACGAAAACATTGGGGATTGGCATGAGAATGTATAATAGACTTGTTCCGCAACCGGTTAAATACGCTAATCAGAGCCGCTATCGTAATATAGTGAATTCGCCGTCTTGCGGCAACTCTGACAGAGGGCGTGGCAATTTAGGTGGTTGGGGTAATTTATTGAGGTGTAAATTGATTTTGGGGGCTGGCATAGATAATATCTTAGCACAGGCGGGTGTAATATGCTTTAGGGTATGACAATCAAGGGTTCTCGTCTCTCTTTGAGACAGTCACAAAAGTTGCTCGAGTTTTTTGTTGCTTGCGTAACAGCCCGAACGGCGGCAGAACTCGCCGGTGTTAATCGAAATTCGGTCAATCTTTTTTACAATAAATTACGAAAAATTATTGCCCATTTCACAGAGTTAGAGTCGCCCTTTT
>JAITOZ010000142.1 GCA_031289675.1 Planctomycetaceae bacterium | reverse complement strand
CCGAGCGGTTCCGTGATTTTGAGCATATCCTGTAAAATCTTCACGGCTTTATCATCTTGCGAAGTATCAGACGGTTTCCCGCCGTTAATGGTTACGGAGAGCATCGTACCTTCTCCTTTCAGACCGGCAAGTGCCTCGCCTAAATGCGTATCAAACGGCTGCGGTGCGGAAAGATTCATTTCCGTATGAACCATCATAACCTTTAATCCGTGTTTCTTTGCCGAAGCGAGCCGTTCCGGTATGTTTTTGAGGTAAAGATGCATCATTCCGTCAAAGCCGAGTTCGGCAAGCATTCGGCTCTGCTCTTCGATGGAGCGTTTTTTTGCATCGTGGGTATCGTGGCAGACGGCAAAGAACGGACGTTTTACTGCCTCCTCCGCCGCTAAAAACGCAGAAAAAACAAGACAGCAAACGCAAACAAACGAAATGATGTGTTTCATAATGGAGGCTCTTGTCAGGTACAGATGAATGCCGATTTTCGCCATTGTACTCCAAAGGGGAGTATCAAACCAGTCCCGTCAGGGCATTGGAGTACATCGAAAAAACTCTTGCCGCCGCTGCAAGGCTGCGGTATCTCGGATAGACCGCAGCGGACAACCGCGGAATCAGTGAATTCCGTGCATCATTCGTTTGAGTTTCGGAGCGAGGCACAATGCCGCAATGCCGATGACCAGCGGAAATAGTGCCATCAGCAGGAAAAAGTCCGCCAATCCCGCTTCTTTACCGAAAAACAAACTCACTCCCTCGCCGGTTCCAAAATAACTCGCCGCATAACCGGCAAGAATGTAGGCAATGCTGCTTGCCAAAAACCAAATACCCATAAAGAGCGAGGCATAACGAGCCGGCGCAAGTTTCGTTATCATTGATAAACCGACCGGCGATAAACAAAGTTCTCCCCAGGTGGCAAAAAGATAACAGAGCAGCAGCCAATACGCCGCCGCTTTGCCGCCCGTCAACTTTGCTTCAACTGCACCGGGTATCATTACCAAAAAACTCACCGAAACGAGAATCAAGCCCAGCGCAAACTTCGTCGGCGTACTCGGTTCAATCCCCCGATAAGCGAGGAAGCCCCAAATGAGCGTGAAAATCGGAGCGAAAATCACTATCCCGAAAGCGTTCACCGATTGATACCACGTTGCCGGAAAAGTCGCAACATTCGAGCCGGGAACGTATCGGACATCGAAAATCCGTTCAGTATCTTCCAATTCGGCTAATTTGGCTTGGAGTTCGGCACCGTTCTTTCCCTGTTCGCCGGCAAGCAGCGCAGTAACCGCATTCAATATGTTGTTCCGGCGTTTTTCGTGAGATGCAATTTCTCCGCCAGCCGATTGGTTCGCCTTCGCAAATTCTTCGCTTTCCGCTACTGTTGCGATGACGGGCTTTCTCTTTCCTTCCCGAATCTTTTCGGCAATAAGTACCGGGTCGGTCGTTTTTTCGATGGACTGCTTTATCTCATTGACCGCCGCTGCCGCATCAGAGTCCTGTTCTGCCGCTGCCGCAATCGCATCCAATTCCTTTTTCAAGCCCTGAACAACCGCTTCGTCATCGGTTTTAACAGCACGTTCCAATAGCGCAACCGCTTCCTGAACATCCTGATATTTACTGGAACGTAATTTGTTTTTGAGTCCGGCGGCAATGGACTTTAACTCAATGATTTGTTCCGCAATGCTCTTTTCTGTTACTTGCCTTTCCGCATAAATTTTCCCGATGAGATTGAACCGCTGAATCCTATCAGCGAAGTTTGCCGGTTCGGCTTCACTGCCCTGATAATCGAGTTGTTCGGTCAACTTTTTCACTTTTTGAACTTTATCCTGATAGGTAACAAAATCCTCATTTTCCATAAAAAGGAAGTCCGCGGCATTTTTCGGCATAAGAGCCGTAACGGATGGTGCTGCTTCTCTGTTTGTATTTGCTTTGGCAAAAATGTTGAGAGACGAACCGGCTTGTTCAAAGGTAAGCCAAAAGGCAATGACGAAAAGCGAGAGAACGGTGATGACAAATATCCTGTCCCAATCCTGTTTGACGAGCGGACGTTTTTGTTCGTGAACTTCTTTTTCGTAGGCATCGCGTTCTTCAGGGGACATTTCGTCACGGGGACCGTGTTTGACCGGCGGTTTTCCGAAACCTTTCAGATGCTGCTGCCCGAACATTGTAAAGGAAACGAGACCGAAAAGCATACCGAGACCGGCAATGATAAAGCCGTATTGATAACCGTATTTTTCTGCGATGGTTCCGCCTATGAGAGGAGAGAAAAACGCGCCGATATTGATGCCCATATAAAAGATAGTAAAGGCGGAGTCCCTCATTCTGTCCCCCGGTGCATAAAGTTGCCCGACCATCACGGAAATACAGGGTTTGAAGAATCCGTTACCGAGAATCATCAAACCGAGACCGCAGTAAAACGTGAGAAGAGCGGTTACGTCGGAACCAGCGTTCACGTCAACGCTGCCGATACGGACGAACTCCGTGGCGGCAAGGAAAAATTCGCCCAAAGCCATCAAGGCAGCACCGATAACGACACAGACTCTTTGACCGAGAAAGCGGTCGGCAATCCATCCGCCGAGAAGAGGAGAGATATAGACGAGACCGGTGTACCAGCCGTAGAGTTTGTATGCGTCGGCTTCACTCCAGCCGAAGCCGGGCGTTTTTTCACTCGTTGAGATGTCCACCAAGTAGAGAACGAGAATCGCTCTCATCGTGTAAAAGGCGAAACGTTCCCACATTTCGGTGGTGAAAAGAACCCAAAGACCGGCAGGATGCCGCTGTGACGGCGTATTTGATGGCATATTTATATCCCGATTAGGAGCGTAATTAAGGAACGCTTACTTATAGCGTAACGATTTTCCGGTAAAAATACAATACAGAATTATCCGAATTTTGCCGATTAGAAAATTGTGGGAGTGCGTACAAATGACATTAGAGCCGTAATCGTAAGACTGCGGAGGGAAGTAATGGACCCGAAACTAATCAAAAGTTGGTGCTGTTTAATCGTAACCCTATTTTGGTCGTTATGCGGTTTTTCTCTGATGTTCGCCGGAGCCGCCGGATACTTCGGGGCGGTATCGCTGGGCTTGCCGATAGTGTTGATGTTGATAAGCGTATGCTTGTTTATACTTTTCGCCGTTTTATGTTACCTCGAACAATTAGATGTCATCCTTGCGGTTGTATCCGATGTCATCTTATTTGCGCTGATATATTTTTTATACTGGTGTGTACACTCCCTTGAATACGTGATGTAACGGGAAAAAGTAAGCCGATTTTAGAAAACATCAATAATGGAAACAGTACAAACACATTACGTTATCAGCAGTGATGCCGATGAAACGGAAACAGAAACGACAGATAGGACTCTCGCACAAAAAAGTCTCGGCAAAGGTTTTTTTTTGTGCGGGAAGTAAAAGAAGTAACGATTTATACAGAAAACTCAACTGTTTTTATCCAAACTATTTCGGATATGAAAGATAACAAAAAAAGAGGTAAAAGATGACATCTGCTGCAAAATTCCCTATGTCACCGCCGCCGAAAAACGAAACGCTTGCTGAATTTACCAAGCGTTATTGCGAATCGAAACGTGCCGAACATATTAAAGAGTTTGACCGTTATATGGCTGAAAAACGTGTAAAACTCAACCGTGCCGCCGATGCTGCGGCAGCCGGTATCGCCGCCGATTCACTGTACAGCGAAAAAAGTAAAACAGTTTCGTAACTTTATCATCAACCCGCATCGTCATCCGCTCAATACTAAAAACGCACACATTCAAGGAGGAATAACCGTGCAGAATTTAAGCGAACCGATTATCCGCAATATCGTCGAAGAAGTCATCGCCCGCATCAAGACGGGAACACCGCGGCAAGCACCGGTCGGCTGCCCCGGCAATGCTGCCCATTATGCTCCCGTTACCAATACGCCGCGCAGTTTTCGCGGCTACAACGGGCTGTTTTCCGACCCGAACGATGCCGTTACCGCCGCCAAAGCCGCTTTCGAGGAATTGCAGTACCGCACTGTTGCCGAACGAAAAGCAATTATCGACATCATCCGCAGCATCGTCATTGACCAAAGCGTCGAACTGGGAACGCTTGAAATGAACGAAACCAAAATCGGTCGTCTCGAACACAAAATTGATAAACTCACCGGTCTCGGTCAGAATGCACCCGGTACGGAATTCCGGCAAACCGAAATCTTTACCGGCGACCACGGTCTCACGATAATCGAACACGCCCCGTTCGGCGTTATCGGTGCCGTTTCGCCTGTAACGCATAGTTTGCCGACGATTGCCAACAACGCCGTCAATATGATTGCTTCCGGCAATACCGTCGTAGTCAATCCGCATCCGAGCGGCAAACGCATCGCTGCCGAAGGTGTCCGCCGGTTTAACGAAATGATTTTGCGCATACACGGTATCGACAACCTTGTTAACGTGATTGTCGAGCCGACAATGCAAACTGCCGACATCATTTTCAAGCATCCTGACATCAGTTTAATTGTTGTAACCGGAGGTCCCGGAGTTGCCAAAGCGGCAATGTCGCAGTCCAAGCGGGCTATCGTTGCCGGTCCGGGAAATCCGCCGGTTGTCGTGGACGAAACTGCCGATTTAGACCGCGCCGCCCGAAGTATCATCTATGCCGGTGCTTATGATAATAACCTCCTCTGTCTTGCCGAAAAAGAAGCGTTTGTTGTCGAATCGGTATTTGATGCGATGATGAAAGCGATGGAGCGGGCTGGAGCGGTGCGGCTCAATGCAGCCGAAACCGATACAATGACCCGAAAGGGCATAACGGAAACCGGCGAGGGTGCCGGCCGACATTTTGTGCCGAGCCGGGATTTTCTCGGCAAAGATGCGAAAGTATTGGCTTCGGGCATCGGCAAGAACGTTTCGGACAGTGTAACGCTTCTGTTTGGAGAGACGGACGAGAGTAATCCGTTTGTACCGGTAGAGCAGATGATGCCGTTTATTCCGTTTGTTCGTGTGCGGAACGTAGATGAGGGAATTGCGCTGGCGAAGAAGCACGAACACGGTTTTCGTCACACGGCGGTGATTCATTCCAACAACGTTGATACGATAACGCGGATGGCAAAGGAGTTAAACACGACGATATTCGTCACGAACGGAGCGAGTTCGTTGGGCAACGGCGGCGGACCGGCGGGTTGGTCATCGTTTTCGATAGCCGGTCCGACGGGCGAGGGAATAACGAATCCAATGACATTCACCCGTTCACGCCGCTATACACATTGCGGCAGTCTGCATATTTTAGGAAAATAGACACAGCCTTGACGCACAGACACCGTACCCATTTTTGATACGTTTCCAAAGGAACAAAGGATTATCACCATCAATACCGGCTCTGTGATGCGAAACACAACTCGGAGTTGACAGGCTTATCGGAAGTGGATATACTGGGGTTGCCGAAACTGCCGGATAAACCGGAAGAAGACGGCGAAAAACGTCTTTGGAATTGGCTGCGTTTTTGCGGTCTCAAAGTGAGGAGGAACTGACAATGTTAGCGGAAACGAGTATTCCGATGCGTAAGGCGGTAGGAATTTTGAAGGAAATTTCCGAAGATGGACGTGCGAAACGGGTGTAGGAGCAGGAAGAGAAGTGGCAGATGGTATTGCCGACATTACCGGACTGCTGATGAATATGCCCGTCGTTTAGATTGATGCCCCCAAAGTGCGGTCGGTATTCGGCAGCGTTACGAACAAATATTGCCGCAGCCGATGTCGCGAAGTTCTCATTGACATAAATAGAATATGCCTCGAATTGTTCTCCTTGACCCCATTTCTGAAGACGGCAAGACTCTGCTGCGCAACGCTGCCGGTATCGAATTTGAAGACCGCATCGGTCTTTCCGGCGATGCACTCAAAAAGTGCCTCATCGAGTTTGATGGTGCTGTAGCCCGAAGCGGTGTGAAAATTACTGCCGAAGCCCTCGAAGGAAATACCCGGCTCAAAGCAATTGCCCGCGCCGGTGTCGGAGTCGATAACATTGACATAAAAGCCGCTACGAAACAAGGCATCATCGTGATGAACACGCCCGGCGGTAATACTATATCGACTGCCGAACAAACCTTCGCTCTGATTCTGGCGTTGTCCAGAAATATAGCACCGGCATATCAATCGCTTATCGAAGGACGCTGGGACAGAAAAATTTTTACCGGTCATCAGGTTGCCGGCAAGACCCTAGGCATCGTTGGAATGGGACGCATCGGGCAGGTCGTTGCCGGTTATGCTAAAGCGTTCGGAATGAAGGTCATCGCCCTTGACCCGTTCTTTGCTCCGCACCGTGCTGAAGAACTGGGAATTACGCTGGTGAGCCGTTTCTGTGATATGCTGCCGCAGATTGACTTTTTGACCGTCCACACTCCGTTGACCGATGAAACACGCGGAATGTTCGGTAAGAAGGAACTCGAAATGATTAAGAAGGGAGCGAAACTTATCAACTGCGCCCGCGGCGGTATTTACGATTTACAAACGCTCGCTGAAGGGATGGAATCCGGCAAACTCGGCGGGGTTGCTCTGGACGTTTACGAAGAAGAACCCTGTACGAAGCACCCGCTGTTCGGTAAGGCGAATGTCGTTTGTACGCCGCATTTGGGAGCAAGTACCGAAGAAGCCCAATCTAACGTGGCACTCGAAGCCGTTCAACTGCTCATCGACTACTTCACTGGCGGCACAATTCGCCAGGCGGTTAATTTTGGTACACTTGATGCTAAAACGTTGGAATCGCATCGGGGAGCATTAAACGTATCGCATCGGCTCGGCATTTTGTCGGCGCAACTCGGTCTCGGCATCATCACATTATGCAAATTAAAGTTTAAGGGAGAGGTTTCGCAAAAAGACACGCCGCTTCTCTCCAATGCGTTTGCGGCGGGATTGGCAGCGGCTTCAATGAAAGAGGACATCAGTATCGTCAGTGCGGCACCGCTTCTCAAAGAGCGTGGCATCGAATTGATACAGGAAAAAACATCGGAGAAAGGCGAATTTTCATCGCTTATTACCGCCGAAGTTTCCGGCAGCGGCGGTAAAGTGATACTCGCCGGAACGCTTTTCGGCAATATGATGCCGCGTCTGGTAATGGTGAACGATAATAAACTCGAAAGTTACCTTGACGGCAATTTACTTTTTATCTATCACCAAGATAAGCCGGGGGTCATCGGTGCGATGGGAACGGTGTTAGGAAAGGCCAACGTGAACATCAACAGTATGTCAGTCGGCAGGGTGCTGCCGAATCCGGGCAGCGATGCGATAGCGGTATTGGCATTGGACGATATGCCGCAGCAGGCAACGCTTAAAGAAATTGAGACCTTACCGGCAATCAGCAAAGTTTGTTTTGCCGCTCTGCCGCCTGCTGATAAATTTCCTGTCTGGATGGGGTAATTGTGTAAACGTATTTGCACCGTTCTCCACCGGCTGCCGCCCTCATTATTTATACGTTTTTTTGTAACGATAACAATTCTTTAATACCCTGTTTTCCCAATGCGAGGAGTTGCGCCAGTTCCTCTTCGGAAAAAGCGGCATCCTCGCCCGTCCCCTGAATTTCAATAAACTTACCGGAACCGGTCATCACCAAATTCATATCGACTTGCGCTTGAGAATCTTCATTATACGGCAAATCCAGCACCGGTACACCGCCGACAATTCCAACGCTCACTGCCGCCGCGGCATCGAATATCGGCGATTCCGGCAGTTGCAGCGAATTCACGGCATCAACAAGCGCAACATAAGCACCGGTAATGCTCAATGTCCGCGTCCCGCCGTCCGCCTGCAACACATCGCAGTCGATAAAAACCGTCTTCGGTCCCAACTTTTCCAAGTCAATGACCGCCCGCAAAGAACGTCCGATAAGACGCTGGATTTCGGTACATCTCCCGTCAGGAGTACCGCTGCGGGGCGTACGGGGACTAGTACTGCCGGGCAGCATCCGGTATTCGGCAGTCAGCCAGCCTTTTGCGGAGTCTTTCGGCATCCACTTCGGCAACTCATCGGCAACGCTTGCTGAACAAAGTACCGTTGTCTTTCCGGCAGTAATCAAAACCGAACCGGACGGTGTTTCAAGGAAACGCCGCCGTATCGTTACCGGACGCATTTCATTATCTTTTCGTTTATCAGGACGCATAGTGAGTGGTGAATGGCGGCGGGTAATGCGGCGGCGGAAACGCGCCGCTCATTACTATTTTAGCCGCTTTATTTCTGCTGCTGACAAGCCGGTCAGTTTGGGCAATCGTTGCCGCATCGATGCCGAGCGACTTCATCTTGCGGACAATCTCGGCAAGACCTTCGGCACGTCCCTTCGCTTCGCCTTCGGCAAGACCTTCGTCGAAGCCCTCTATTCGTGCGGTATCAACCACGTTGCGGTTGTCCCGATAAATCTTCAAGTCGTTCTGATACACCTCCTGCACCTCCTGCGAAAACCTAACATACTCCGCCGTACCAAACGCCTTCTCAAACACCGGCTCACTCAATACCGCCGGAATACCGTCAAATGATTCCAAGTTCTTCAAGAAATAAAGCCACTTGTCCCGCCGCGTCTGCG